>CAZYSE010000008.1:0-21569 GCA_964650085.1 uncultured Candidatus Saccharibacteria bacterium
TAAATTTTTCCATTGGATGAATAATCTAAGAGACTGGGCGATATCGCGTAGTTTGTGGTGGGGCTATAGATTGCCTGTATGGTATGCAGGAGAGGTGAGGGAAGATATTAATGAGAATGGTGATGTACAAGAATTCTTGAAAGTGCCTTTAAATGAAGCAGATAAAAAAATTGCCGCGAGCACTGGATCAGATACTGAGAAATGGGTTTTCCTAGAATATGGAAACCCTGATCACATTCGAGTTCAAAAAGAATCCCCTGGAGAAGGATGGTATCAAGACGAAGACGTTTTGGATACTTGGTTCAGTTCTGGGCAATGGGTTTACGCCACTTTAAAGAAGTACAACTTAATGGATACCTTCTTCCCAACAAACGTGATGGTTTCTGGTTTTGATATTTTGGAGAATTGGATTTCACGAATGATGATGTTTACTTATTTCCATAGCAAAGATCGACCTTTTGAAGACGTTTATCTTACTGGTTTAGTTCTGGGAACCGATGGACAAAAGATGTCGAAATCGAAAGGAAATATGATCGACATGGATAAAATTGTTGAAGAGTACGGAACTGACGCAGTTAGACTTGCATACTTCTATCAAAATTCAGCAGGTGCTTCATATTCCATAACACCTGAAAAATTAAAGAACTTTAAAGGATTTTTGAACAAAATTTGGAATGCATCTAAGTATTCCCTCAGTCACGTAGACTTCATGTACAAAGATAGAAGCTTGAAGCTTGAAGCTCTAAAACTCGAATTCAGCAAAAAAGTTTTTACTCACATACATGATGTTCAAGCTCACATAACCGAAAACATCGAAAAGTACCAATTGGGATTAGCAACATTCAACCTATACCAAGAATTCTGGCATACTTATTGCGATGTTTTAATTGAAGAATCTAAGGAATATCTTTGGGATAAAAAAGACAAAGAGACCGGAGAAATTATTAGTTCACCTAATGCTGAAGACAGAGCAGAGGTTGCAACTGTAATGATTTATGCCCTAAAGACGTATTTAAAGCTGTTACATCCATTTATTCCGTTCATAACTCAAACTATTTGGAGTGAGGTACCAAAGAATCAAACTGATCATAAAGTTTTGATGTACACACTTTGGAAATACTAAGTTCAAAGCTCTAAGCAGATTAGAGTATTGTGATTTAGTATCGTTATACCTGGCTTGTCGAAGGATGTGACTTAGGGTTTAGCCTTTGGCTTTTGCAATTAGATATTTAAGATTTTTAAGCTTATGGCGCGTTCAGCAGGTGTATTATTGTTTAAAAGAATAAACAACACACTACAAGTTTTTCTTGTTCATCCTGGAGGCCCATTTTTTGCGAAGAGAGATCAAGGTTCTTGGTCTATTCCAAAAGGAGGGATTGAATCTGGAGAGAGTGATTTAGAAGCAGGAATCAGAGAGCTGTGGGAAGAAACAAGCATAGACCTAACCGGAACTGCTGAGGCTAATTTCCTTGATTTAGGAAATATTAAATATGCTTCTGGGAAACTTATTCATTTCTTTGCATTCGAGTTCAGTGAAGATTTCGATTTTAAATCCATAAACACAACTATTGAATTCCCCTACAAATCTGGCAAGATGCTTCAGATTCCAGAAAACGATAGAGGAGAGTGGTTTTCGATACAAGATGCTCTTCTGAAGTTGAATGCAGCGCAAGCAGGAATACTTCCAAGATTACAGGAAGCGTTGAGTTAATTCTTATCGGGATTTGGTGTAGGAGTCGTTGGTCTCGGAGGAATTGCAGGTGGTGCAGGCATTTTATTAGTGAACGGAGAAACCTTAGGAAAGCTTGGAGGTGGAGCCATAGGTGGAACAGCCCGCGGTGATTGCTCTGACTTTAATACTTCAAGGGCTTTGGTATCTTGCTGCGAGTTTAATGCTTCGTCGAGGCTCTTAAGAAGGTCTTCAAAAATTTCTCGTTTATACCTAGATGGAACTAATTCTCCGCTAACCTCTAAATGATTTTCCAGATACGACACTATCCTTTCTCTAATTGCAATATTCTGTTCAAGTTTTAATTTAAGTATGTTGGACTCCACTGAAGTTTTAATGTATCTAATAGCTAAGTTGCTTGGATTCATTCCATCAGCTTGTTCTAAAGCAGATAATAAAACATCCACGTTTTTCATTGGCATTCCTCCATTTAAAGAGTTTATGTAAAGAAATAATTTCTCCAAACTTTCGGAAGTAACAGCTTTTGAGAATATTGCCGAAAGCAAGTTCTTGACCGCAACAGCTTTCGGAGTAAATTCTGCGGCATCTACTTCGTCCTTACCTGCAATAATTTTTTGCGTTACCTTACCATTTATTTCATGAACGCTTTTAGCTAATTCAACATAAAGATAACCCTCCCGTGGGTTTCCAATAATATTGTATTGGGTTTCACACCAAGCCAATAGCTCATCACGTTGCTGTCTGGTCAATCGAATAAGCAATCCTTTTGCAGTATCAAAAAGAAACCGAATTAATCTATGCCCTCTACCTAAACTCTCAATAGTTGGAAAATAATTTACGATTTCTTTTAGTGTTTCGTAAGCATCAAAACCTTTCGCTTCATATAGTTCTGCAAAGAACGATGTTAATTGAATAGGCGTTGCAACTTCCAAACGTCTAAAAATCAAGCTGATGTCTACTGGTTGATGTTGCTCTTTTAATGGGTTCATAGAAATGGATTCAAGAGTAAATTTGTTTTCTCCTTTGTATGCAATAACTAATTTATCATATATAGAAATATCTTATACTTGTTTGTTCTTAAATGGTGGAACATATGTGGGATTTTTCGTATCCATACTATCAATTTTTACATCAATCGCTTTTATCAAGGTTTCTTTGTACTCGTTGTAGGCTTGAGATGGCATTATCATGTCGCTCAAAACTGCTCTTGCTTGATTTAACGCCGGAATAGTAACTAAAATTCCAGACTCGTGGATTACTTGTCCAATCTTCTCAATTATCCCTGGGATGTGTAGGGCGTGGTCTAGGCTTTTTTTAAGAAGGTCTACTAAAACCCTAACTTTCTCATCCCCTGATAACAATTTTAAGGCTCCGTAATCAATAGGAACATTGAGAGCTAATTGTTCTCCTATTGGTGGTAAATCGTTCGTTCCTCCCATGGTCTTTCTTATAACAATTTAAGTAGATAACCTATTATACGGGGATTTTGTAGATATTATCAAATTATTGTATTATCTGACTATGAAAACGTTTAAACGAAAAGTAGAATTTAATCCCAATTTATTCGGAGCTCTTAATTTATTCCTCCTTGGTACAATCGTATGCATGGCAGCTCTTTTGCCTTGTATAGCTTTCTTTGCCTACGGCAACTTTGTAAACGGAACAATGCGGGGCGGTTTCATTGGTCTAGTTTGTTTAATATTGGGGATGGTTGTATTGACTGGATTTTTACTATTCACTTTCTTTAAAAACCACTTTGATGTTCAAAATCATAAAAAGTTTGTGACAAATTTGGAAGATACACTTGAACACACATTTGTAGTTAAGGATTTTCGAATCGGATTTACAAAAAAATTTGCTGCATTGGTTACTCCAAATATTAGTACCGACATTGGAGTCAGTTTTAACATGAAGAAATCAGATGCTTTTAAATATATCGATCGATTCGTATTTCTACTAGTTTCTGAAGATGGAATAGAATATTTTGTGGATTACGATATGTTTACTGCGGTATTTATAGGAAACAAAGTTTCTGTAAAAAGTTCAGAAGTTTACGGTGTTCACTACGTAAAGCAGTTAGACGTACTCGACGATTCTTTAATCGGAGATAAAGTGGAGCAGGAAGAAAGAAAAAAAGAGTTATTTAAGAATGTTGATGTTTATAAAAGAACGCTATAATCAAGAGATTTATTCTCGATTTGTATCGCAACACAATGATTTTCTAATATTTGTTTTGTAAAATGACAATATTTATAGAGAGACTATGGAAAATACCAACACTATAATTGAAAACCCAGAGGCTCCAAGAGAAATAACAGTTGATCTCATATCTGAAAGTAGAGCACAAAGATTTTTGAAAAGAATTAAAAACTTTGCTAAAACAAGAAAAGGCAAAATTGTATTAAGTGTAGTGTCAGTTCTAGTTATAGCACTAATAGTCGCCCTTATCTTTGTTTTGTCAAAACAACCTGCTGCAGACGAACCGAACATTCAAGTTTCCGAATCAATTGCTTCAGATAAAATCTATGATAATTTCGATTTTATATACAACAGCGAAGATAATAAACTAATAGCTTCTAGTGTAGATAGGTTAAGCCAGCTCGAGATTGTCTCTGGTACAGGCAAGATCATTGACTACATAATTTCTCCTAACAAAAAGAAGATTGCATTCAGCGTGTCTGATCCAGACTACAAAAGCAAAATATTTTCCACAAATGCTGATATGACTTTACTTAATTTTAATCCTGTACCATTTAAAATTTATGAGTTAGATTTGGAAACTGGCGTAAATGCAGAAATATGGTCAGTAGACACATACGAGATTGGTGCAACAAGCCAACAGTTATATAAGCAAAAAACAGTTATATATCCTGATAGTTATGCTGTGGGCGTGGATTGGTGGGGTGTTCCATTCAGCTATCCCGTAAGTAATGTGCAGGTAGAAAATGATATTGAAGCTGGCTACTCCACGACGCATATCCCTTATGATTTACAAGAGAATCTACAGAAGGCATCAATTAAATTATTCGACTACAATTCCGATGGGAATAAAATAGTATTCGCATCTAAAGGAAAAACTTTAATTTTCGACGGGACAAATAGTACCGTAGAGCAACTAGTATTCCCTGGAGATATTACAAACAATTGTTATTCTATTTCTGGAGACTGGGTTTCTAGCATTGTTGTCTTCGACCTGATTTGTAATTACGAATATTCACAAAGAAGGTTTGTCCTTGATGGGCTAAACCTTACGGAGATAGACAGCACACTAACAATTGGTGGTCCGCTAATAGCAGTATTAACAAAACCTGAATATACCCTAGTTACAATGCGCTCAAAGCAGTATCCGCCTGACTTCACTCCTAGTTTAAATATGCTGGATTTTACAACTAGATCTGTAAACAACGTAAAAGATTTAACTGAACATGAAAACTTAGTCTCTGTTGAAACTGTGGGATCAGATATTGATGTATTTGCCAGCAAAATACCAATAGAGGGAAGTAGTGTGGGTTATTATGGATGGACAGAAGCAACATATGTATTTTACAAATATAACAAGTCCGGGAACACAATTGAGAAGCTGTCAGAATTTATACTTCCAATAGATATATACAATCTCTCGTATAATCTATCAAATGAGACTTTCTCCTACTACAGAACTTATCGTGCAAGCACAGAGAGTATTATCGAATACAGGATAGTTAACTTAACAACTTTTGAAGAAACTGAACTTCTTACTATCAAAGTTGATAATGATTCAGTACTTTTCTATAAGCCAAAACTCGTTTGGTTGGACACTGAATAATACTAGAAGTTATTTTTATACCATGCATTCATCGAAGAAATGACGTCTTCTATAGAATGTTCTGCCTTCCAGTTGAGTAGAGTATTCGCTTTTGTCGGGATAGTAATTGCTTTTCCAACATCGCTTGGTCTTCTTGGTGCAATCTTATATTGAAAATCTTTATCCACTATTTCTGTAAACTTTTCCATAATTTCCAACACCGAATATCCAGTTCCCGTTCCTAGGTTGAAAACGTTGAAACCAGGATTCTTGTTCATATATTCAATCGCTTTTAAGTGCGCCTCGCACAAATCGATTACATGAATATAATCCCTTACGCCACTTCCGTCAGGAGTATCGAAGTCAGTGCCGAAAACAGAAAATTCAATCGGTTTAATTTTGTAGTAAGAAAGGAATAGAGCAGCGAATAAACTTGTATTTGTCGTCGAAGGATCTCCGATAGATCCGTCTATCGCATTCCCGCAAACATTGAAGTATCTCAACGCTGTCGCATTCAGTCCAAAAGCTGTCGACGCATATTCTAATAGTTTCTCGGATGCTAACTTTGTAAACCCATAGGGGGCAGTTGGTTCAGTTGGCGAATCTTCAGTTAGAACTCCAGTTTCGCTAAATTTGTAAACATTCGCAGTTGATGAAAACACAAAGTTTTTAATTCCTTTTTCCTTTGCAAACTTTATCAAATTTGTCGTTCCTCCAATATTATTGTCAAAGTATTTTTCTGGAAAATCTACAGACTCTGGAATAGATTTAAATGCTGCAAAATTTATAATCGCATCTATCGTTTCCGCTATATCTGCAAGTTCTTCATAGTTACGAATATCTAAATTATAGAAAGGGAAATCGCCATGTTTAGATTTTAAAGTTTCAATATTTTTTAAATCTGATGTGGACAGATTGTCTATTACAACGGGCGTATGTCCTTTTTCTAAAAGTAGAGCAACCATATGGGAGCCAATATAGCCTGCTCCTCCTGAAACTAAAATGTTCATGGTGTATAATTTAAAAAATCTAAACTCATTATACACATACTATGAAAAAAGCTTTAATTACTGGAATTACTGGGCAAGACGGCTCTTATTTAGCAGAACTATTACTAGAGAAGGGCTACGAAGTTCACGGAATTGTTAGAAGATCGTCAACTTTTAATACTGATAGAATAGATCACATTTATAGAGACCTACACAAAAACCCATCATTAATTTTACATTTCGGAGATTTATCTGAATCTTCGGTGATTGATAAGTTAGTGCGAGAAATTGTTCCAGATGAAGTATATAACCTAGGAGCAATGAGTCACGTAAAAGTAAGTTTTGATATTCCAGAATATACTGCAAATAACACCGGAGTTGGTGTGTTGAGAATATTAGAAGCAATTAGAAACTACGCTCCCAACGCTAGATTCTATCAGGCATCAAGTTCTGAAATGTTTGGAAAAGTTGTAGAAACTCCACAAAAAGAGACCACTCCTTTTTATCCTAGGTCACCTTATGGAGTTGCTAAACTTTATGGTTACTGGATAACAGTTAACTACAGAGAAAGTTACAACTTACACGCAAGCAACGGAATTTTGTTCAATCACGAATCCCCTAGACGAGGTCGAACATTTGTAACTAGAAAAATAACACGAGCTTTAGCTGATATAAAACTTGGCAAACAAGATTGTTTGTATCTAGGTAATATAGATGCAAAAAGAGATTGGGGTCATGCAAAAGACTATGTAGAAATGATGTGGATGATGCTACAAAAAGATCAACCAGATGATTATGTTGTTGCTACTGGAGAAACTCATTCCGTAAGAGAATTTGTTGAACTTGCTGCAAAAGAATTGGGAATGGAAATTGAGTGGAGTGGAGAAGGTGTTAATGAGATTGGAACTGATAAAGTAACCGGGAATGTTGTAGTTAAAATTGATGAGAAATATTTTAGACCTGCAGAAGTAGATCTTTTACTCGGTGATCCAACAAAAGCGAAGAACCAACTCGGGTGGGTGCCTAAATATTCTTTTCAAGATTTAGTTAAAGAAATGGTAGCATTCGATTTAGAAAACGAAACAACTAATAAGTATACATTCTAAGTATGGCGCCATATGAGAAAGAAGCATTCAAGTATTGCATGGTATGTGGCAATGAATTTGAAACAGTTTCGATCATCGAAAAGCATTGTCCTAAATGTAATTACAGATACTTTATTTCTGCTAAGCCCTCATCAAGCGCGCTCATATTCAACTCGAAGAATGAATTACTTATGATCAAAAGAGGGAGGGATCCTCACAAAGGAACCTGGGATATTCCTGCCGGATTTTCAGATGATTTTGAAACACTAGAAGATACCTTAGTTCGCGAGATGAAGGAAGAAATAAACTACACAGTAAAGAGTATAGAATATTTCAAGTCTTATGTTGGGGACTATGAATACAAAGGTATTATTAAACGATACCTCTCAGCATGTTTTATTATAAATATGAGTGATGAGGACGCGTTAAACATTAAAGCTGGTGACGATGCAGAAGAAATAAAGTGGGTACCTTTAGATAAGATTGATTATTCTGAAATCGGGTTCGAGACGGTAAAACAAAGAATTGAAGATTATACTCAACACCTTACTTCTAAAATATAAACATATGGAAAAGAATTCAAAAATATTTATATCGGGTCACAGAGGATTGGTAGGAACCGCTTTAGTTGCAGAACTGCAAAATCAAGGATATACGAATCTGGTCCTCAAAACTAGACATGAAGTAGATTTGATGAATCCTCAAGCAGTAATGGATTTTTTTGAACAAGAAAAGCCTGAATACGTGTTCCATCTTGCTGCTAAAGTTGGTGGAATAATTGGAAATCGAACTTATCCTGCTGATTTTACTTATGAGAATACAGTTTTAAATTTCAACGTCATCCATGCTGCACACGTACATAGAGTCAAAAAACTTTTGAATTTTGGTAGCATTTGTATTTATCCAGTAACTGCCGAAATTCCAGTGAGAGAAGATAGTCTTTTAACTGGACCCTTAGAAACGACTAATGAGGGTTATGCAATTTCAAAAATTGCTAGCTTAATGTTGGCGAAGAAATACAAACAACAATATGGGGATAATTTCATCTCTGTTATGCCTGCAAATTTGTATGGACCGAATGACAACTTCCATCCAACAAACTCTCATGTAATTCCAGGAATGTTGAGAAGATTTGTAGAAACCAGAGAGAAGGGCGAACCTAAGATGGTCATTTGGGGAACCGGCAACCCTACAAGAGACTTTCTGCTCTCCGACGACCTAGCTGAAGGATTAGTGATATTGATGAACAATTATGATGAAGTAGAGCATATAAATATTGGACCAGGTTATGAAACTTCTATCCGTGAACTTGCAGAGCAACTTAAGGAAATAACTGGGTTTGAAGGAGAGTTAGTATTTGATACCTCTAAACCAGATGGAACTCCTAGAAGATATCTAGACACATCAAAAGTGAATGCATTGGGCTGGAAATCAAAAACTTCTTTAAGAAATGGACTTCAGAAAACATACGACTGGTTTATGCAAAATAGGGATAAGCTAGTTGAAAAGTAGTTGGGTGGAATCGATACGTTTAGTGATATAATTTCTTTATGCAAGAACAACAAATTACTGTTTACGAACCTAATCAACGATTGAAAATTGGGTTTTTTCAGACATGGGTAATAATGTTTAGAAACATTGTTAATTCCAAGGACTTAATATGGCAGCTTTTTAAAAGAGACTTTTTAATGGCCTACAAGAAGTCATTCTTTGGACTTACGTGGGTTTTTATCTCTCCTATCATTGGTATTGTTTCGTGGGTTTTTCTGAACGCTGCAGGCGTTTTACAACCTGGTGACACCTCAATTCCATTTCCCGCATATGTTTTGCTAGGATCTTCGATATGGGGTTTGTTTATGGGTTTCTATAGTTCAGCTGCTGGTACATTAACCGCCGGAGGAGGATTTATTAATCAAGTTAAGTACCCACATGAAGCATTACTTGTTAAACAGACAGCTCAACATCTTGCTAACTTTTTAATTACATTCCTAGTCAATATTATTGTTTTGTTGCTTTTTGGAGTAGTACCTAGTATCGGAATATTGCTTTTTCCTCTTGCTGCAATTCCTTTGTTTTTCTTAGGGGCAGGGTTGGGATTAATTGTTAGTGTTATTTCTGTTGTTGCAAGTGACTTGACTAATTTGATTAACATTAGCCTAGGGTTTGTATTTTATGCAATACCTATAGTTTATCAGGTTGATAAAATCAACGATCCTGTTTTAAAAACTATAGTTGAATTAAACCCATTATCTTACTTGGTAACTGGTGCTAGAGATTTAATTGTAGACGGAGTAGTGCACTTCCCTGATAGATATCTAGCGGTAGCTGTTGCTTCATTTATATTTTTTATGCTTTCTTGGAGATTGTTTTTTGTTTCCGAAGATAAAGTAATTGAAAGAATGATTTAAGTATGGACAAAGACGTAGTAATTAAAGTAGAAAATGTAAGCAAGAAATTCACCAGCAGTATTCGTAGGAGCATGTTGAACGGCACAACCGATATAGCAAAAAGCATGCTCGGATTTAAACCAAAAACAAGTGTTTTAAGAAAAGGTGAGTTTTGGTCTTTAGATAATATTAACTTCGAATTAAAGAAAGGTGAGGCATTAGGACTATTGGGAGTAAATGGTTCAGGAAAAAGTACTCTATTAAGATTACTTACGGGTATATACCCCCCAGACAAAGGTAAAATTTCAATCCGAGGGAGAATTGGTGCGTTAATTGCTGTAGGAGCCGGTTTTCACCCGCACATGACAGGACGAGAGAATATCTTTCTAAACGGCATCATTTTAGGCATGTCACAGAAGGAGGTGGAGGAAAAGATGAACACGATTATTGATTTTGCTGATATTGGTCAATTTATTGATGCGCCTGTATCTACTTATTCATCAGGAATGAGTGTTAGGTTAGGTTTCGCTATTGCTATTAATGCTGTGCCCGAAATACTTTTGATAGACGAAATTTTAGCAGTTGGAGACATGCGTTTCCAACAAAAATGTATGGCTAAGATAAGTGAAGTGATGGAAAAAGGCACCACTGTTATTCTAGTAAGCCATGCTATTAACTATATTCAAAACTTATGTACAAAAGCTCTATTGCTTGATCATGGTCAACAAATTATCTATGGAGATCCAGTAAAAGTTATAGCAGAATACCTAAAAAGAAACTCCGATAATAGCCAGCTAGCACTCGAAGACGCACGACAGACGGAACCAAGAAAGGATTACGGTATTAAATACAATTATATTAAGTTTACTAATTCAAAAGGAGAAGAAACTAGAACATTTACTACCGGAGAGACTATTCATGTTGAATGGGAGTTTTCGGTTAAAAAACCAATTGAGGACATCGGATTAGTTTTTAGCTTGTCTGATGGACCTTATACTTACAACGGATACATGACTCGTTTCTCAAACATACACATAGATAAAGTGACATCGAGAATCAAGGCAAAACTAACACTAGAAAATGTTGCTTTAGCACCTAGTAAATATATTGTTAGTATTGCTATTAACGATAAAAGATTGATCAATTCATTCTTCTGGGATTATGAAACTCCAGGCTCCATTGAGATTGTATCCACAAGGAAATTGCAAGGAAGATTTGAATTCCCTCACAAATGGGAAATTGATTACGAATAATAAAGTTTTAATAATTACTTACTAAATTGTATGAACACATTACAGAGAATTATATTTAATATTTTCCATCCTGAATTCATTGAGTTAGAACCTGGAGGATTTTGGAGCCAAAGATATCCCCCAACGAAATCTTTGAAGAGAGCTGCTGAGTTGTTTAACAGTATTAATGGTAAGGTTATCGTTGAAATAGGCTCAGGCATTCACGGAGAGTTGTCAGGTAACAGTACTATAGTTTGGACGAGGGAAACAAAAGCAGAAAGAATAATCGCTATTGACCTTGAACAAAAAAGATTAGACGAGGTTACAGAAGCAACAAAAGGTTATACGAATGTAGAAACTATATTAACAGATGGCATACAGTATGTTAAAGATTTTGATGGCAAGATTGATTTATTGTATCTAGATTTCTGGATTGACGATGCTGCTGATGCATTGCCAGGCACTGCTAGGTCCGAATCTTATCTACAGGCTTATCGAAATGCAAAAGACAAAATGAATACCTCGTCTATGATACTTATTGACGACACAGATCATACACTACCTTATAAACATAGTCTTCTCATTCCAGAGGCTCGTAAGGATGGGTTTACTGTACTGTGGGTCGGCAGACAAACTTTACTCAAAAGATAACTATATGAGTTTATTAACAGAACTAAAGAACTTTTCTAAAAAAACAAGGTATGACTATATCCTTGTATGGGGTAACGGGCTGCAGTATAGAGACGAAATTATTGATATCATAAATGGTACCAAAGACTTTGAGGTACTTCAGATAATTAGCCATACACCCGAGCGTATTGAAGATTTAATCTCGGAAATTTATTCCTACGATTATGCACCAAAAGTACACTTAGTAGCTAAAACTGAATATTTACTTACAGTCCCTAAAGAGTCAGTGTTCATCTTTGTGAAAAATCGTGACGCGCATGAGAGCGTAGTGGGTACAGGGGAGTTTAGTCATATCGAATGTAGTAGATTAAAAGCGCTAAAAGAAAATATCAGGAACCAGTTTAATCCAAGGATAAATGATAAAAGATCAGAAAATC
This sequence comes from uncultured Candidatus Saccharibacteria bacterium, assembly GCA_964650085.1. Classification (GTDB taxonomy): domain Bacteria; phylum Patescibacteriota; class Dojkabacteria; order J137; family J137; genus KLAP211. Next base: position 12,235 of record CAZYSE010000008.1, read on the forward strand.
ATGTGATACATTCATCTGATAATGAGTACCAGACTGATAAAATCTTAAAATATCTTGGGTATCCTGATGGACTAAACATGCTAACAAGAAAATCAAATTATATTCTGGATGCTCCGTATCACTTAGGTAGATTTTCAAAATTTGAAGTACGCAAAGTTTCGAACGAAGATATATACTGTAGTATCTGGAATGAGGAGGGCACAGGCAAGGATATTTTGCATATAGATCAGACCCCACATTTCAAATTACTAAGCGGGGATGCATCTAGTTATATAGAATATAAGAAAAAGCATTCTAAGTATTTTACTGACAACCACACACCTGAGAATTTGATAAAGCTAAGTGAAAAATTAAAGTACGCAGATAAGGAGTTTGCTGGAAATTATATAATCACGAAAGAGATTGAAACAGATAAGTATTTGATAATAGACGGGGTACACAGGGCAAGTGTTTTAAGATCTAAGGGGGTAAATGAATTTATAATAGCTATTGTTAGATAATTATTCTATGGACCAGAGCAAATTGGATTTAATTAAATTCTTTTCCGAGCTAGAATCGGAGATTTATGTCGTATTTAAACTGAGTGATAAGTTCCCAGACTATTCTATCGGCAGTGATATCGATATCCTATGTCACAACGCCAATGACATCGCCAAGAAAATTTTAAACGTTGGAAACAAGTATCTGGAAGGAAACTATAAAGTGGTAGTGAATGCTAACGATTCAAGAACTTCTGTTCAAATTGACTACTATGAGAAGGATAGTGACCAAATAAATTTCAGATTTGATCTACTCCAAATGCTACCCGCATACAAAAAAGTCTCGATCAACCCTGCATACTTCTTCTCTGTTTTAGAAGATCGCAAAGAAGTCACAATTAAGCAATCAAAGAGCTCCACAAAGCTTTATGTACCTTCGGATGTAGACGATCTGGTACTAAGATACTTAGAATATCTTGAATATTTCGAGGTTAGACCAGAGAAAGTAAAACATCTAGAATATATTGTTGATAAAATCGAAAATTCTAAATTGAACCAAAAATTCTTAGACAGACTCCATCTGTACCTGAAACCAAGGCTAATGGAGATACCTAAAGGTTCATACTTCCAATCTCAGTTAATTTTAGAAACAAATGATAAGTTAAGTGAGATTACAGATAAGATTAACGAATTAAATGACAGTATCCAAATGATGGAGCAAATTAGCGACACCGTGACAATGAACCAGGAAGTAATAACTGATGAAATCAATAAAGTTAACGATAGAATCACAAATCTATCGAACACCCGACTGCAGAAGATTTTGTTCTACTTAACGCACCCAGGAAGAGCAGTGTCTAGGATTTTTAGAAGATGAGGGGAGAAAACTTATTTTAGCGGAAGTTTTTCTCCTTCTTGATTTAGTTCGCGAATGTAATTGTAAGTTTGTACTATTCCCTCTACAAAATCCACTTTCGGCTCGAAACCGAATTCATTCTGTACTCTAGTTGGATCTAATACCACCCTTAGAACGTCTACTCCTCTTGCCGGGTAATATACTACTTCAAATTCTAGACCTAGACGTTGACGATAAATCTCTAAAATATCATTTATGGTATGACCATTTCCAGACCCAACGTTGTAAATTGTGTGTTCGGTTGGTAAGTTAAAAATAGAAGCCATAAGCTCAGTCAAATCTGTTACATAGATGTAATCCCTTACGGAATTACCATCACCGAAGATTTCTATTGGGTGACCTTCTCTAATTTTTTGTAGGGCAATTGGAATAAGTCCTTGTTTGCCGTATGGATTTTGTCGCGGTCCAAATGGGTTAGATATTCTAAAAATGATTGAATCAAGTTTTCCTTGATTTTTATAGTCAATTAGTTTCTGTTCAATTCGTTTTTTTGCATCACCATACAACGAAATCGGCTCGGTTGGAGAATTTTCGGAGAGCCTTTCAACAGTTTGATTGCCGTAGACAGTACCTCCAGATGATGGGTATATAAATTTTACTCCATGCTTTGCGCAAGTTTCTATTAAATCAAAAGTTGCTTGCATATTTTGCTGTATGTCACTAGGATCTGCAGGGCTTCCAGCAGAACCCATATGAAAAACAAACTCAGACTGCGCGACTGCGTTTTCAAGCTTTTCTTGATCATTAAAGTAGTCACCATCTATCATTTGAATCTTTCCTTCCAAATGTTTCAAATTCTTCGTTGTAGGACCATTAAGCCTCGAAAATGATGTCACATTGTGGCCACGCTTCACTAAAGAATCAATGAGATGACTTCCTATAAAACCTGATCCACCTATCACCAATACATTCGCCATTTTGATCAATTAACTTCAAATATATTAACACGTATACAGAAAATTCCAGAGCAGGTAAAAAGCCGTTTTCGAAGACACATATTATGCCTATCTGGTAAAATAGAGCGATTAGAACAATGAAGTTTAAATTATCTCACTAATAGTTGAATAATGAATCCAGAAAACAATTCTCCCAAAGTTACCGTTTTGCTCCCAGTTTATAGAGGAGAGAATACTATCAAGGCTGCAATCGATTCTATTTTGAATCAAACTTTTACTGACTTTGAATTGTTAATAATTGACGATGCAGCAGTTGATGGAACCGTCGATGTAATAAAAACCTATAACGATCCGAGGATTCGTTTGGTTCATAACGAAAAAAACATGAACTTGGTTTTCTCGCTAAACAAGGGAATAGAGTTAGCAAAAGGAGAATACATTGCACGGATGGATGAAGATGACATATCTTTTCCGACAAGATTAGAGAAACAGGTTCAGTTTTTAGATAAGAACCCAGAAGTTGGTATTTGTGGTGCTTGGATCGAAATTTTCGGAAACCCACACGGTAATGGTGTAAGAGACTATCCTTCTGATCACGAGACTATTAAAGCCTCTATGGCATTTTTCAATCCCATGGCACACCCTACAGTTATGATGAGGAGGGAGTTATTAAGTAAATACAACCTACGATACGAAAGACTTTTATCAGAGGATTACGATCTGTGGGAAAGAAGTAGCTTTCATTTCGAACTACACAATTTACCAGAAGTGTTATTAAATTACAGAGTTAGTACTACTAGCTATTCATACACTTTTAGCGAAAAAACTGTTCCGGTTCATATTTCCATGGTGCAAGCAAGATTCAAAAGATTAGGATTAGAAATTAGCGAGGAAGAAGCATTTATTTACAGAAACGGTGGCTGGAAAATCCCGTTGGAAGATTTTCACGCTTTGGAAGTATATGGTCGAACGTTAAAACTTCTTTTAAAAGCAAATAGAGAGAAAAAGCTTTACGATGAAAAGATCTTGGAAAAATTAGTAATTGACGTGTGGCGTACTGCATGTAAAAATGCAAATATAAGGAAAATTAATAAAGCCATCGCTTTTTTAACTAAGATGAATGGGTTACTGCTATTAAGAAAACTTTCAACTTATAAATATTTATACAAAACTTTTTTCTAATTAACCATATGTTCGGATTAAAAAATATAAAACAAAACGCTACCAAAACCAAATTTGAGGATTCAGCCAAAAATCCAACTTCGGATTACTTAGAAGTTAATAACTGGGAAATAAGCGAATTTATTTGCTCAATTCTTGTACCTATCGCTGGTGTCCATCCATTCCCAGTGGGAGAACTTCAGTTAATAACTGCAGCAACTTGTTACTTTAAGCCAAAAGCAATATTTGAGTGGGGTACCCACATAGGGAAGTCTGCAAGAATTTTTTATGAAATTGCAAAAGCATTTGATATAGATGCAGTGGTTCATTCAGTAGATCTACCAGATGAACTTGAACATGTGGAGCATCCAGGTGAAACTAGAGGTTCTATGGTAAAAGGTTTGGAAGGAGTAAAGCTTTATCAAGGGGATGGTGTTAATAAATCAATTAGTCTTTGCAAGGAAATGAATTTGAAAGGAAGTGAAGTCTTATTTTTTGTAGATGGGGATCACTCTTATGAAAGTGTCACAAGAGAATTAATGGAGATTTATAGTAATTACCCTGATGCTGCTATCCTACTTCACGATACATTTTTACAATCTGAAGACAGCAAATATAATATTGGTCCATACAATGCTGTTAGTGAATTCTTAGAAAAGCATACAGAATATAAATCAATCAAAACAGAAACTGGCTTACCTGGTATGACCTTAATTTATAAGAAATGAGAATTTTACACACAGTTGAATCGTACACTCCAACAGTTAGTGGAATGCAAGAAGTTGTAAAACAAATTTCAGAGAGATTGGTTAGCAAAGGACATGAAGTAGTTGTAGCAACTAAAAAAGTCCCTTCTCGAGGAGCGAAGAATATTAATGGCGTTCAAGTTATCGACTTCGATATATCTGGCAATTTTGTTAGAGGACTAACGGGTGAAGTTGAAGAATACAAGCAATTTCTTCTAAACAACAAGTTTGACGTAATCACTAATTTCGCTGCTCAACAATGGGCAACAGATATTGCGCTCCCTATACTAGATAGTCTGGATGCCGTAAAAGTATTTGTCCCAACTGGATTTTCTGGATTTTACGACAAAACTTACGGCACTTACTTTGAGTTAATGAAGAACTGGATTCATAAATATGACATGAACTTTTTCTTATCCGATGACTACAGGGATGTCAATTTCGCAAAAGATAACGGAGTTACGAAGCGGATGTTAGTTCCAAATGGAGCAGACGAGAGAGAGTTTCTACAAAAAACTAATATAGATGTTAGAAAACAATTTAATATCCCTGAAGATTACTTTTTGATATTTCATGTAGGATCACACACCGGACAAAAAGGACATCGAGAAGCGATTGAAATCTTTGAAAAAGCTAATATAAAGAAGGCGGCTCTTATTATTTGCGGCAATAGTCATGGAGGAGGATGTACTGGACAATGTGAACTTAAAGAAAAAGAATTCAACGAAAGCAAAAGAAACTTGGACTCTCAGAAAATTTTTATCAATAAGTTTTTATCAAGAGAAGAAACTGTTGCCGCCTACAAACAATCTGATCTTTTCATTTTTCCCTCTAATATAGAATGTTCTCCAATAACAATGTTTGAATGCATGGCTTCCAAACTCCCATATCTGGCCACCGATGTAGGCAACTCAAGAGAAATAACCGAATGGTCCAACGGAGGTGTTATCTTAAAAACTTCTTTCGATACAGTTACAGGAAATTCAAATGTAGACATCGGCGATGGCATAAGTCAGTTAGAAAAATTGTTCAACGATTCTGAGGAAAGAACTAGACTAGGAAATAATGGACACAAGGCTTGGATGGAAAAGTTTACATGGGAAGAGATAGCTAATACATACGAAAAAACATATTTGAAATTAGCCGATGAGCGTAGGCAGAAAAAATATCAAAACATAAAACCTTCTGTAGATATTATTCTTTTAACTTACAATTCTAGTGAATCTATTCATAATATTATAAATAACATAAAAGAGCAGAGTGTTAGACCTCAAAACATAATAATTGCAGATTACGGCTCTACTGACAACACTGTAGAATTAGCACACCAATTAGATTTGGATATCCCAGTGAAAATTGTCTCTGCAGAAAACGTGATAAACGTTCGCAACAAAAGCATAAAAGAAGTGAAGAGCGACTACTTTATTTTTATAAATGACAAAAGCAATAACGATAAAGATCTTATTAAAGACTTTGTCGCCGCCCTGGGTAATACTGAATTAGAAAATATCAGCTTAGTTTATGAAAACTATAATGCCATGGCTGTTAATAAAAACCTAGAGGATAGATTCTCTATCTTTGAATTCGATCTATCTATGCACGGTGACATTCACAACCATATGCTAAGCAAAAACAAGATCTTAAGCACAATAGAAAATTGTCTTATTAGCAAATCACATATTTTGTCTACTGGTGAATTTGATGCTGATTTGGGGGTCATGCACGAGTGGGACATGCTTTTGAGACTTGCTACAACGGGCAACGTAGAGTACGCGTTTAAATATTCTAACCTAAACGAAAACAAGCTCTATGAACCTTTAGTTCCATATGATCATGGATTCTTCGAGTCAAATATTACATTCTTCAACAAGTGGAGCGACCGTGCAAGTAAAGCTGCATTGTCTGCTTGGGCGAACCACTTAGTTTGGCGTACACTGCTTCTTTACCCAAGCTTTGATTTTGTAAAAGTTCTAAATAACACAGTAAATAAGAGTACAAAAAATCTTCTTTTTAGCAAGACATTTGGATCATTTAAATTATACTTAATGTTATATGCGACATATAAATTTCTAAAAGACTTCATTAATAATACGAAAATGCAGTTTTCGAGCTTCTTTGGGGTTTTCAGAACATACTTTAATATTATTAGATCGTAATATGATTATCGTTCAACTAAATGGTGGAATGGGGAATCAAATGTTTCAGTATGCAACAGCAAAAGCCATAGCATTGCGAGGCAAACAAACACTCAAATTAGACATCAGTTTTTTTGGTACAGTTAAAGTTGATACTCCTCGAGAATACGAACTCCATAAACTGAGCGTTCAAGATGATTTTGCAACTAGCGACGAAATCAATGCTATAAAAGGTTTTAAGCCAACTAAGCTTAGAAAGTTAAGGGATAAGTTACTGCCTTTACATGCTAAAAGACATATCATTGAACATAATATGAATTTTATTCCAGCTCTTCTGCAACTTGGAGGGGACTTATACTTAGAAGGAAATTGGCAGACAGAAAAATATTTTGTTGATTTCGAACCTGAGATTAAAAAAGTATTTACTGTTAAAAATGCTCCTAATGCGGAGAGCTCAAAACTTTTGGAGCTAGTGAACAAAAATCAGAATCCTGTTTCCATTCATGTTAGAAGGGGAGATTACATTTCAAACGCAAACGCAAAGTCATTTCATGGTATTTGCTCGCCAGAGTATTATAATAATTGTATTGGATTAATTAAGAGTAAAGTACCTAATCCTGTATTCTTTATATTTTCAGATGAGCCGGATTGGGCAAAAGAAAATATTAAAACAGACGCAGAAACTTATGTTTCGTATAACTCAATAACTGATCAAGCCGATGACTTAAGACTAATGTATAGTTGTAAACATCATATAATTGCCAATAGCTCATTTAGCTGGTGGGGGGCATGGTTATCAAATAATCCTCAAAAAATTGTATGCTGTCCAGAACAGTGGTTTGCAAATAAAGAGATTAATGGCAGTAATATTGTCCCTTCAAAATGGATTAAAGTAAAAGGTTAACACTTATTAGAAAATAAATAATGAACAGGCTTTTTTCAAGAAAAAACTATAAAGTTATGCATACTCAGAAAACTCCAGAGTTGAGAATACTCGGAGTTTGCATAGATCAATGGTTTGGCGTAAAAAAAGCTACTTACGGTAATTTTGATAATGTTTTAGAGTTGGAAAACATTTCGCGCGGGGACTACATCGATCAAATAATGCCAATACTAAATGATTATGGCGTAATAATTTTCAACGGAATGACAGAATTATTTTCTGCTTTGATTGACCAGCTAACCGGAAAGCGAATTTTTGTAATGTATCATGGTTCACCAACACTCCACTCAGAGAATGAATATGAGAATTTCATGTTCAAATTGATCTTGCAGAAATCGATTGAGAAAAAAATTGAAGGAATCATTTTCATAAAAAAGGATCTCGAGAAACTTTTTAGTGTTTTAGGACACAATACAATGCACCTACCAAATAGAGTGGGCAACTTTGTGGATAATAAGAAGTTATTACATTCTGAGTATAAGATCGGAGTACTTTCACAATTACTGCTGTGGAATAAAAACTTATACAACCAAATCCTTGCTGCAATTTCTTTGGAGAACACACAAGTATACGTGAATGTGGATAAAAACATGCTCGGGTATTTAGCCGAGGAAAAAAGAATTACTAGCGTAGGAGTTATTCGGGATCCTGTAGAATTTGAAAACTTTCTCTCTAGCCTAGATATAAACATGAACGTCACTTTAACTGAAGCTTACCCTATGAACATTGTTGAATCACTTCAAGCAGGTATCCCTTGCCTAACTAGCAGAACAAATCATATTTTTGATGAGAGCGACATTTTGTCGAAATATTTAGTAGTAGATGACTTTGATAATGCCTCTACAATAGCTGATAAGTTGAAAGAAGTAATGACTAATTATCGTGAGATTGTTACCGAGATTCTAGTATTTAGAGTCAAATTGAAAGAAAAAAATGATAAGCTTTGGGCTGATTTCCTCGCCAGCCTTAAATAGCTCTCTTTAAAGTACTGTTATACAATTCTTCGTACGCGGATCTAAAATCTTCAGCTGTTGGTAGTTTAATTTCCCTGAGTTTTTCCTGTTCATGGTTAAACAGCTCTCTGTTTTTATGGAACAGCTTTATAAGTTCGTAAGTATCTTTCACAAAATTTACATTCGAGTAAACAGCTCCTACGTTGTAAGATTTGAGCCTAAATCCTAAAGCTCCGCTATCAGTGACTATTGGGAAGCAATCGTTTTCTAGTGCCTCTGAGAGCGTTAAATTGTATGACTCAGTAACTTGGCTTGGAATCAGAACAATATCAACATTGCTTAGAAGCTTTGGTAATTCTTCTGATTTATATTCACCGAACTGCATAACACCAGCTGGGATTTGATTGGGAGTTATTTCTCCGGCTATCTTCCCAATAATTGACCATTCGAAGTCTTTGTTCGTATCTTTTTTTACTAATTCTTTAAACAGTTCGGACCCTTTGTGCTTAGAATATAATCCCAGGAATGCAATTCTTAGCTTTTCAGAATTTTCTCTGATCAATTTCTGAGGGGCTTTGATAGCATTCTCAATAGTGTGAACAGGTATTTCCTTTAGGAAAGTTTCTTTGATAACTTTTGTTACAAAAGGGGAGACCGAAATAAAACCTGTAATATTTGGAGATAGCTCAATTAGGTAAGCTTTTCGTTGTTTAAAGTACTCTTGTTCAACATTTTTTGAATCGCTCAGAAATTTCTGAATGTTGATTCCACTGAAATTAAACTTTGCTGGAGTAGGGTAGAAGATTCCAAAATCATGTAAATGTACAAAAAGAGGCGTTGTTCTTCCCAATTTCATTATACTGATAGGATAACCTTCTAAATTTTGGATATCAATAATTTCAGGCTTTAATTTACGAACAATTTTACCCAAATGCAACTCTAATGGTTTGTTGTTAAGTTTAAAGCTATCTTTAGTTACGTAATTCTTTATTTTAGTTTCCCGATTGTTAAAGTAAAGAGTTGTTTCTTTATTTTGGATAACCACAACAGCATGGTCGAAGCTTCTCACAGAATCGATTATCATTCGAGTTACTTTTTCGGTTCCC
>CAZYSE010000008.1:21579-29723 GCA_964650085.1 uncultured Candidatus Saccharibacteria bacterium
TCGCTTTGTAACGGTGAATGGAGTATATGGAGGATAATTGGTTTGGTAGTGATTAATTTGATCGAGAAGAAGTTGAACTGCTCTCTAAATGCAGCTATCCAATATAGTAGTTTGGAATAGATTTTCTTCTTCATTAAGGAAATTTTACCTGAAGAACGAGACATTGACCACTTTTATGTACACAATGACAAGCAGATGAGGTTTATTTAGCAAACAAATTGAATCTAATAATCTCTTTCAGTGCTTTAAAGCCGTCTTGAATTGCCTTCATCTTCTTACCTTCTTCTATGCTTCTTGCAAAGTAACTTATTGGAACGACTCCGAATTTTAATCGTTTTCCATTTAGTTTGTATTTAGAAAGTCTTGCAGTGATTTCTGGTTCTATTCCAAAGTTGCTTTTAGAAACAATTTGGGCTGCTACCTCTCTCGCGACTTCTCCTTTCATTAGCTTATAGCAAACCTCCATATCTGGAAGCCAAACACGAATTCTTGGAAAAGTGAAAAGGTTTGAGAAAGCGGATAATGCTTTATTTCCGATATAATTTTGCAGATATATAATTTTGTTCTTTTTGCCAAATCTGTTTCCATAAACAACATCTAAGTCTTTTTCCATTAATAGATTGACGAACTGAATCAGTTCCTCTGGGTCGTACTCGAAATCAGCATCTTGAATCACAACTAGTTCTCCAGTTGATTTTAAAATTCCGTTTTTTACAGTCTGTGATTTACCAACATTCTTTTCGTTGTCGTATGCGAAAATTAAGCCTTTGTTATCAGTCTCTAACTGATGCGCAATCTGAGAAGTAGAGTCTTTAGATCCGTCGTTTACAATTATTATTTCTCTTTCTAGGTTATGTGGAAATTTTACAGCAATTACCTTCTCTACAAGTTCTTTCAATGTCTTAGATTCGTTATAGGCTGGGATTACTAGCGATAATTTCATATTTTTTGAGTAAAACTTATATAGGATACAGGAGGATGCCCAAATTGACAACCCAACTCATTGTACATTACATAGCTGTGAGCCTCTCCCAGAGGCCTCTGGCAGGAATAGAATCTATATAGCTTTTAAAATCGTGATTAATACTTTTAGCACCTTTGAATCTTAATAGTGCTTCTATTTCTCCAGAAACTTGTTGGAGTGATAATAGTTCGTCAGATGATTTCCCTTCCAATTCCTTACTCAGTCGCTCTTCCCACTTTGAAACTACGTAAAGAATATTATAATTTTTAATTTTATCTCTTAATTCAGTCTTTTCGTTTTTAAATTTATTGGCTGAAACATTTAAAAAATGAATTACGTATGCGTCGTTTGTTGCGCCAATATCTCCATACTGTCTTAAAAAGTAACTAGTGTCGAAGTCATCTCCGTAGCCGTGAATTATGTTAGGGTCAAAGAAGAAACCTCTTTCCAGAAAAGGTTCGACTCTTGCTAAATTACAAGCTCCCGAGCAGAATTCATAAAATTTATTAGATAAGTGAAATCCTTTTTCTTCTGCACGAGGTGCATAAGTTTGCAACAAATTTTTGTAAACGCGATTTCCAATATCCTCCCCTAATGTGTACGCTAATTTTTTAGAATATTTTATAAACCCATTTTCTTTGTAGTAGTGATTAAAATCTGGTGCTACTTGTACAACATTTGGATTTGAATCGAGAACTTGATTCAAAGTACTTAACCAATCTCCCGTGACCATTGTGTCTGAATTAAGAAAACACACTCTATAGTATTCCTTTGCTTTTTCGTATGCGGAATTAACACCTTCGACAAAACCTAAATTCTTATCATTTTTTATTACAGTTATTGTTCCTGGATGAGTAGAGGAGAAGATATTTGTGATTTCGATCGAACGTAAATCAGGTTTATTGTGTACGACAAAAACATGAAAGTCTTTCGAAGTCCGGTAAACAGCGTCAAGGCACTCTTGTAAATGCCATGGTGTTTGGTAATTAACAATAACTATTGCGGTTTCTTTCTTGAGCTCCATAAAAAGTTTAAATATTTTCTAAACACAGCAAATTTACCTCTTAAATCGTAATGCCTGATAGCGATTGCAAGCCAAGTGTTCATTTTCTCCTTGTCCTTTTTATAGCTTGTACTTTGACCAACTGACTGCATATATTTATGAAAAATATGTGTGCGTGGATAATACATAACTTGCCAGCCCGCTTTTCTAGCTCTTATGAACAATTCTACCTCGTCCATGTATAACTTAATTCGCTCCCAGTACAGACCTATTTCTTTTAGCATATCAACCTTGTACATAATGCACGCACCCGTAACCCCAAACACTATTTCACTTACGTTGTACTGTCCTTCGTCTTTCTCTTTAAACCCAATGTCATATGCTTGCATAAATCCATCATAGAATATACCTGCTGAGTTTATTAATCCATCGTCTACACCGTTTTTAAAAATGACCTTTGGACCAGCTGCACCAACTGTCAAATTTTTATCAAGTGCCGAGGCTAGCTCTTCAATTAAGTTGTCTGCACAAATAGTATCCGGGTTTAAAACCATTATCTTATCGACCTTTTCTTTTTCTAAAAAGTAGTTAATTCCCTGATTATTTCCACCTGTGAGGTATAGATTTTTCTGAGATTCAATTAGAACTACCTTATCTAGATACTTCCCTTTTATGATGTCTGTCGTAATATCCTTGGAATCATTGTCCAAAACCAAAACTTGATAGTTTCTGTCTGTTTTTTGGTTTAGTATTGAATCAAGACATTCTACAATATCCTTCTCGTTATTCCATGTAACTATAACAACGCCAATCTCAATTTTCTTTGGTATATGCTTCTCATTCATATAGCTATTATTGCAAATGATACCGAACTAATGCAAGGAAGATTCCTAATCCAAGCGCTGATGACTTTAGAAACTGATTGGGCTGGTAACGTCATCCTTGCACCTTCTTGCCTCATTGATCTTTCGTTTTTGAAATTGGAAATTTGATATTGGATATTTGCTTTTTGATCTTTCCTATCTATTCATATAGAATAACGTTATGACATTCAAATTCGAAATATTTCCAGTAGTGGAAGCACAAAGTTTAGACAGTGCTGCTCAGCCGACTTTCGGGGCGATCGACATAGGTTCTGCGACAGGTGCCCAATCTAGTATCTTAGTCCGATCCAACACAACTTCACCTATTGTTGGTAATCGATTTAAAGGGACAGTAGCAGTTAAAACCAATTCTATTCTAGCTAACGAAATTATAGTAGTAGTTCAGTTCGATCCAGCTAAATTAAGTGTAATAGACCAAGATTTAGTAAATTCTGGTATTCAAGTAAAGTTACTTTCCACTCTTTTTGAAATTGAGCTTGTATCAGAGGACAACATCGCCACAAGCGGTGAAGTTAGAGTTGTTGCAGTTGCAAAAGATGACACGCCAGTAGCTGTGAATGGTGACTTTCTCGAGATTGAGTTCCAAGCACAAGCATCTGGGAGTACGCAAGTTTTAGTAGCAACCGGCGTTGAAGGCAGTTCCATCGCAAGAGAAAACGGCTCAAAACTCACATTCCAATCTAATTCTGTGACATTATCCTTAGCTAATGCTGGAACGGTAACAACGACAACTGGTACACCGTCAACGGGAACACCAACGACCACAACTACTTCAACTACTGGCACTTCTACAACAGGAACAACTGGAGGATCTATCCCAAACACCGCAGTTGATAGCCCGGCTGGGCTTATCGCAGTTTTCACTGGGGTGCTTTTCATATTTACAGGGCTAAAATTGTACTTCACAAACTACAGCGACAGGGGCAAAAAACATATTGGACAAGACTAATCACTTCTTGGTATAATTCAGCACCTTATGTCAAACAATAAAAGTAGTACCGCAAAACAGGAGCAATTTGTAACTTTAGAAGGAGTAGTCCTAGAAGTTTATCCAGAAATGAAGTACTTAGTAGAGGTTGATTTTAAGGGAATAAAGCACAAGGTAAAGTGCTATGTGTCCGGAAAGATGAGAACAAGATTTATTGTTATCAAAAAAGGAGACAAAGTAAGGATTCAGATAAGCCTTTATGATATTAATAGTGGTATAATTACGTACCGATTAAATCAAAGGGGAGAAGAAATTCTTTAATTGTAGATCAAAAAAGTCGACAAATTACCAAATTATATTTACAAAATAAGGGAAATTTGCTATAAATGCAGGTGTTATTATTTTGGCGAAAAGCCCAAAGTTAAACGACAGCAAATTATTTAAGAAGGTTTTATGAAAGTAAAAGCGAGCGTACAAAAGAGATGTAGAGATTGCTACATTGTTAAAAGAAATCGAAAGGTTGTTTACAATGGCAAGATTAAAATCAAGCCAACTTATTACGTTTACTGCAAAAGCAATCCTAAACATAAGCAGAGACAAGGTTAATTTTATTAAATAAACATATATGGCAAGAATTGTCGGAGTCGAAATACCAAATAACAAAAGAGTAGATGTAGGTTTAACTTATATTTACGGAATCGGAATTCAAACATCAAAGCAGATCCTTAAAGACACAAACATTGACGAAACGATTAGAGTTAAAGACTTAAACGAAGACCAAATCAAAAAGCTTTATTCATACATTGAAAAGAACGTTCCTACAGAAGGACAAGTAAAACAAAAGGTATTCCAAGCAGTAAAAAGATTAAAGGATATTAGAGCATACAGAGGTCAGAGACATAAGTTAGGATTACCAGTAAGAGGTCAGAATACAAGAAGCAACACTAGAACAAGAAAAGGAAAAGCAAAGCCAGTAGGCGGTTTAACAATTAAAGTAGCTAAGAAATAATTATGGCAACAGTAGTAAAAAAAGCAGCTCCTGCAGCTGATAAAAACGCAACAAAGAAGAAATTAAAGAAGATTACATCACCTAAGGTTTTAGTAAAGGTTAATTCAACATACAACAACACAATAGTAACTATAACTGACTACAATGGAGACGTTATCTCTAGTGCAAGTTGTGGTTCTTTAGGATTCAAGGGAAGCAAAAAAAGCACTCCTTACGCAGCAACAAAAACTGGCGAGGATGCAGCTTTGAAAGCAGTTCAAATGGGTGCAAAAGAATCTGAAGTAATTATTAACGGAGTTGGAGCTGGAAGACAAGCAGCGGTTAAAGGTGTTAGAGCTGCAGGATTAAGAATCACTTCTTTAATCGATAAGACACCTGTTCCTCATGGAGGATGCAAACCAAAAAAGAAACCAAAGAAATAATAAAGTAACTAAATAAACTATGTCTAGATATACCGGACCAAAATGGAGAATAAATAGAAGAGAAGGAGCTACAGTCTTAAGTAGTTCTGAGAAATGGAGAAGAAGACCAACTAATCCTGGTCAGTTTCCAACTTTGAAGAAGAAACCTTCAGATTACGCTATTCAATTTAGAGAAAAGCAAAAAGTGAAGAGAACTTACGGAATGAATGAAACTCAGTTTGTGAGATTTTACAAACTAGCTTTAAAGAGTCAAGGAAACACATCATTAAGATTGTTACAGATGCTAGAACTTAGAGCAGACAATGTGCTTTACAAACTAGGATTTGCTTTAACAAGAGCTCAAGCTAGACAAATGATTGCACACGGAAACGTAACTTTAAACGGAAAGAAACACAATATTCCATCAACAATCTTAAAGGCTGGAGATGAAATCGAAATAAAAGACAAGATAGTGAATAGCTTACATGTAAAAGAAATTACAGAAAAAAATAAAGTAAACAAAGTTCCAACATGGCTTACTCTTTTGGAAAAGGGAGGAAAAGTTGTGTCAGAGCCTGTTCGAGATGACATTGATAAATCAATCAAGGAAAGATTAATCATCGAGCTTTACTCTAGATAAAATAACTCTTAACAAGAATAATATGATATCTTTGCAGCAATTTACGATCAAGAAGGAATCAGAAGGAAATAACTCTGCTACATTCTCAGTAGGTCCATTACCACACGGTTACGGTCATACTTTAGGTACTTTTTTAAGAAGAGTTCTTCTATCAAGTGTTCCTGGCAGTTCAATTACTGGAGTTAAGATTGATGGTGTAGAGCATGAATACTCTTCATTAGAAGGCGTTTCAGACGATGTGTTAGCTCTTTTATTATCTTTAAAGAATGTTGTTTTAGTTTCTAAATCTTTAACACCAGTTACAGTTGAATTAACAGCTACTGGAAAAGCAGGTGAAGTTGTAGAAGTAACAGCGGGCGATATTGAAGAAACAAATGAAGTTAGAGTTGCAAATAAAGATTACGTCATTACAAGACTTACTGGAAAGACAAAATTGAATGTAGTTTTAACAGTAGAAAGAGGAACAGGTTATGTTTTACCTAATGAAGACGTTAGAAAAGAAGTTTCTACTCTTCCTTTAGATGCAAACTTCTCACCTGTAAAGTTAGTGAACTATACAGTGTCACAAACTAGAGTTGGAAAGGAAACAGAACTTGATCAATTAGATATTCAAATCGAAACAAACGGAGCAGTTACACCAGAAGAAGCATTACACGTAGCAGCAGATAGCTTAAACCAAATGACATCTCACTTAATTGAGATTTCAACATCAATGTTAAAGGGAGATGAAGTAACAGTAGCAGTACAGAACGAGATCAAGAAAGCAGCTAGCGAATCAAAAACAGCATCAGACGAAACTCCAGTAAGAGTACCAGATCTTAATCTTTCAACAAGATTAACAAACGCTCTAATGAAGTCTAACTATGATGATCTAAGAAAATTAGCTGGACTAACTGAAGAGGAAGTTGCTAGTATTCGAGGAATGGGAAGCAAGTCTTACCAAGAATTATTAGATGTTTTGAAGAAATACAACGTTAAATTAGTATGAAGAAATTAGTAAAGAAAGCTAAAATACAAGGAAAGACACACTCTCATACACATTTGTATATCAAGGGTATGGTCGGAGCACTTGTTAAAAGTCAAAAAGTAAAGACTACTAAACACAGAGCAAAGTTAATCGGAGCTCAGTTTGATAGATTAGTGACTCATTTGAAGAAAGGAAATATCAAATTAATTGAAGATTACTTCAACTCAAACGTACTTGCAAAAGATAAGTTTGTTAAAGTTGTAAACGATCAATTAGGAGATAGAAATTCTGGATACACAAGAATTATTAAGACATTAAATAGAGCAGGAGATAATGCAGATCAAGTATTCTTGATGCTTGTAAACATTGAAGAAAAGTCTAAGAAAAGTAACGTTGCTAAGCTACTCGAACAAAGAGCAAAGAACGAGAAAAAGCCTAAGGCTAAAGCAAAACCAGCTACAAAATCTATTACAAAGTAATCCCGTTGGGAAAAGCGAATAAATTATAAACTATGAAAAATATTAACAGAGTATCACAATCAGAAATTAAGGAACAATGGTATATTGTAGACGCTTCAGGCGCTCGAATCGGTAGACTTGCTTCAAAAGTAGCTGAATTGTTACAAGGAAAGAATGATGTTTTAAAAAGAGAATATCACAAGCCTATGACTAAGGTTATTGTAATTAACTCAGATAAAATAGATTTCACATCAAAAAGAGGAATGACAAAATTCTACAAATCATACTCTGGATTCCCAGGTGGATTAAGATTTGAGTCTTTAAGCGAACTAGTCGAAAAGAACTCAGACAGACCAATCATGAGTGCAGTTAAGGGAATGTTACCTGCTACAAAGAGAGGAGATGAAATGTTAGCAAATTTAAAAGTTTTCAGTGGAGAAGAACATCCTCATACTGCTCAAACTCCTACTGTGATTAATATTAAAGAATTAAAGTTATAATATGGAATATACATATTCATTAGGAAGACGAAAAACATCAGTAGCAACTTTAAGACTTTACTCTAAACCAGGAAAGAATATTCTTAATGAAAAAGCTTTAGAAGAAGTTTTTGCAGATAATCACGTTCAAACATTGGTTGTAGAACCTTTGAAAGCTGCGGATTTAGACCCAAAGAACTTTTATTTTACTGCTAAAACAGTAGGTGGAGGAAAATTCTCAAGAATCGATGCTATTAGATTAGCTTTAGCTAGAGCAATTATCAAACTTTACCCAGAAAAGAAGAAACAACTAAAGGAATTAGGACTATTAACAAGAGACCCAAGAATGGTAGAAAGAAAGAAACCAGGTTTGAGAAAAGCAAGAAGAGCAGAGCAATACTCAAAACGTTA
>CAZYSE010000009.1:0-7420 GCA_964650085.1 uncultured Candidatus Saccharibacteria bacterium
CTAACGGTATTAAGTTCTTTAAACTTTGATTTTGTAAGAATATCCCCAAACGATGTCTTCAAAGTCATTCCCTTTGGCGTTCGCCAATAAATAAGAAATTTTCCTGCTTTTACTTCCTCCAGTTTATCGTCAACTTCCGCTTCGCTTAGAATTTCTTCTGCAATATCTTTGCTCAAGAAAATAACGTAAGCGTGGTTCTTTTCATCACGCTTGAAGGGATAATTATTTATAACCTCCTGAAGATCGGCGATTTCTTTTACAATAACTTTTGCTGGATAACTGAATGTTTGAGTCAAAGCTTCTTCGATTTTCTTTGTTGCCTTGGCGATTGATAGTTCGGAATCGAATTTTACATTACCGGAGTTGAGTAGGGTGGAGACGTCTTTAAAACCTGCTTCTTCAAAGCATTTTTTTAAATCTGCCATTTTTATGTTTCTTCCTCCTACGTTTATGCCTCGTAGAAATGCTGCGTAATGTGTCATGAGTGAATTATATCAAGAAACAAATTTCTTGAGACTACAACTCCCCTGTCTCCGCTAACGCGGATCCTTCCCCTCTTAAATTAAGAGGGGAAAGTTCAGTTTACTGAACAGGGGAGTTGTCGTAACCGAAGCTTTTATTACTTCGCCTCACTCGTGATATAATTCGATGACTAATGGAGAGGTACTCAAGTGGTCAAGAGGGCACATTGCTAACGTGTTAGTAGGCCAAAAGCCTAGCGCGGGTTCGACTCCCGCTCTCTCCGTTTATTAAAACAATATGGAACCAGTCAAAGTAAAAGCATACGGATTAATTGAACTTACAAAGAAGCAGTATCTAACAATACAAGCTATTGGGTTCTCATTAATGATCGTACTTTTCGTCGGCTCATTTTTCATTACCCTAAAACGCTTTCCTGTAGACACTATTAGACTGATAATTGGAGGTGTAGTGATCTTGGAGATTGCAGAGACTTACTTCATGATGCGAGCTTTCAGGCGTAAAGAAGCGAGTGCATCTAATTCTTCAACCCCTGAATTAAGCTAAGCTTATTCTACAACTTCCTCATCGATTAAATAATCTCTGTAGAACTCCTTAAAGGATTCATTGCTAGTTAGTTCAATAGCTTTAGCTATCATTTTATTTGAAAGCTCAGGGTTTACTTCACAACTCACCAGATATGAGCCAGCATTACCGTAGTATGTTGATAGATCCTCGTCACCTAACATAGCTCCCATTCTAAGATTACTTAAATGGATTGAAAGTCGATTTACCTCATCACATTCATCAAAGTAATGTGCATTAATTATTTGGTTGCCAATAACAGCTGGGTTATTTGGAGATTTTTCTAAAACTGCTGCACAGACTTCGTATGGTTCGTAAGTGTAAAGTGCTTCTGTGTAGACGTAACACCTATATGCGTTAATGAACAATGATTCAGGACTTTTTCTATGTGCTTCGTCTATGTACTTTCTCGCTGTAATATAGTCGGATTGAACCATAGCTGTCGCTGCTTTATAGTAATCAGGAGTACCAAGATCGAAGATATCAATTTGAGGTATTTCTGCAAGGGGGCCTTCTACGCCTGATAAAGACACATTTCTACTATTAAAGGATTCAATTCGAGAATTTTCCTGCTCAGCTACATTATTCACTATAGCTACACCAGCTAATACAATTACTGTTGTAGAAATTAAAACTGTTAGTACATAAGCAATCCAGAAAGTGATTAGTTTCTTTCTTGAAGTTTTAGATTTAATAACAATAGTTTTTGCAATTTGATCATGTACGCCCTGTTTAGACTTTGATAGGAGCATAATGAAAAGAGACGCTACTAATCCAAACACCCCAAAGAAAGCTGTTAAAGTCAGTAAAGTCAAAGATCTGACAATTAAATGTGTAATCCTAACTTGACCGCCGTCTAGCTTAGCTATTCGTGTATTCATTAGGGCTTTTCCAATAGTCTTACCAGTAGTAAACCATGGCAAAAGAATAGTAAACAATATGTCTACTAGCACTCTAGTACCTAAGTAACAACAGAACCCCAAAACGATAAGCAAAAACAAATCTGACACCCTAAATAGTGCAAATATTGCAGCAACGGTTGCATAACTAATAAATTCCAACAACATCGAATCTAGAAGATATCCAAATACACGTTGTCTTATACTTGCAAGTTGGTAGTTCATTTTTTTTGTTTAATAAATAGCTAGATTATAGCACTAGTATATAACGCTGTACATTTATCAGCATCTATACAAACTAAACGATTATTGTTTAGCTTTTCCAAACACAATACTCGCACATGCCCAATAAGCCATATTCAACATACCCCAGAAAATTATTACAGCCAAAGGGACTCCAAAAACACTTTCGGGAGGAAGATTTTTATAGAACCACAGCGGAAAAATTAAATTTATTAGCTCCCAAAAGAATCCAATAATAAATCCACTCACTAAAACTGAAAAGGGAGCAAGTATTCTTCCGTCAAAGACAGAAAGAATAGGTCCTTTAATTCCTCTGAACAAGTAAACTAAACAATCAAAAACAGTAAGGCCAGCTACAAATAAAGTAATGAGAAGTAACCACGTTATCGATTCTTTGTAGTAGTGATTTGAGTATGCAACCGCCCAAACAACAGCAATAGAAATTACAAGAAGCGTAAAAGCTATCGATGAGTTCAATTTAATCCCCGACTTGTTCGTGGATCGTGGATTGTGAATCTTGAAAGTTCTTAGAAGTTTAAAAAAGAAATTTAAAGTCTCGATCATGAGTGGAGTAGCAATAATGTATGTCGATAAGGCAATCGCAGCGTACTCTGCGGCATTGGAAGAATAATATTCCCAAAATCTAAAAATATAAACTCCTGCGAAATCAAAAAGCAGACTAATTACAACACCAACAACTAGTGCGATACGAATGTAGTTCTTGTAGTCGTATTTTTTGTCAAAAATTCTCCAGCAGAATAAAACGGCGAATACAAAAAGAATGTGAGTAAAGCTGTATAGGTAAATCATAAAATGATTCTACAAGATTAAGGATTCTATTTAAAGTGCGGGTTTGACAGAATTAAAACTTCTCAAATATACTAATAAGATGAAATACAAAAACCGATCAACCACTTCTGCATAAGCTTGCGTTAGCCAAGTAATTTTCTCATCCCTATTATTTAAATAGTTAAAATTTTACGTATGTCAGACATTTTTGAGATGGATAAACACGCACAGCTTTTAGGCTATGCATCATTAAGCGATCAAATAGAGTACGCTTCCAAAGCAGCAAATATCATAGGTAACTTGATAAACATTTTAGTTCGTAGCGGGTTTTTCAACGCTATACCTGCAATCGAAATAGTTTTAGCAAGACTACCGAATCTTCGACAAGAAG
This sequence comes from uncultured Candidatus Saccharibacteria bacterium, assembly GCA_964650085.1. Lineage (GTDB taxonomy): Bacteria > Patescibacteriota > Dojkabacteria > J137 > J137 > KLAP211. The sequence goes on from CAZYSE010000009.1 coordinate 3,367, forward strand.
TAGGTGCAGATGCCGAGCAATTTTTTAGCCCGGAAAATCTCCAGGTAGTTTTGTCGCGGTTGGACAAGTCCTCAATCGAAGGAATTTTTGCGGATCTAAACATTGAAATGTAAAAATTTGCGGGTGGCGTTTGTCGCCCGCATCTTGCTAGAATATAAAAAGTATTTAAAACTAGAAAGCCAATATTATGATATACCACGGAATAAACTACATACCCAATCCTTCAAACGATCTGCTAAACATCGCTCAGGATTTGGCAGTTCAGTCTATAAGTAAATTTTCGTCTCCAGATGTTAAATTTGTATCACTCCAATTCAGAGGTGAAGACGCAGCCCCTAATGCCGATATTAGTGTAGCTCTAGATCGTGATTCTTTGGGAATAACCGAAAGAAGGCTGCCTTTTGTTTTAGACATTTTTAACAATATAGCTAATCTCTGTACTGACAAGGATGACTGGATTGGATTTACAAACAGTGATATCGTAATAAAATCTGAAACTTTTTACTCTGAGATAAGAAATTCAGCTAGCAAAGCATTGCTATTTAACAGAGTGGAAATACAGGATGTAGAACTTACTCGTGAATTAGATAAGTTTTTAAATTATTCAGGTAAGCCCAATCCGTTTAATGGCCGGGATGGCTTTTTCTTTCGTAAAGAAATTTGGGATATAATAAAAACAAAATTACCAGATTACATAATTGCCGAACCTCGTTGGGATATTGGGTTTATTAAATTATTGAAAGAATACGACCCTAAAGTTGTGGAGAATCAAATTTACCACTATTCTCACCCATATCGCTGGAAAGAAAACACACCTGGAGCGATTTATAATAATAGCTTGTTTGTAAAACAAAAAGCCGAAGCAATTAATAACCAGATATAGCGAGTTGTTTAAACTGTATGACAGCTAAAGAATTCATTTCCAAACTTGAAAAACTAAAATCAGCAGCCGACCTAAAAAAGTACGAAAAGTTTTTTGACGTAAAAAAGCTCAAGATGATTGGCGTGAGAATGGGTTCAATATTCAAACTAGCGAAAGAATATTCTGCCATGGATTTAAAGGAAGTTGAACAATTATTAAAAAGTGACATTCATGAAGTTAAAGTTGGTGCTGTTTCGATTCTAGATTACAAAGCTCGTGATAAGAAATCTTCTGAGGAAGAAAAGGAAAAAGTTTTCGATTTATACATAAAAATGCACGATCGAATTAACACCTGGGATTTAGTCGACCGTTCAGCAATTTATGTAGTTGGAGGATGTTTAGCAGATAGGAAACGCGATATTCTTTATAAACTCGCAAAATCAAAATTAATGGCAGAAAGACGAACTGCAATTGTGGCGACTGCGTATTTTATGATGAAATTAAATCAGACAGAAGACACCTTCAAGCTCGCAGAAATTTTATTGAATGATGATGAAGATTTAATACATAAAGCCGTTGGTTGGATGTTGCGAATTGCTGGTGGCGTTGACGAAAAAGGGCTCTTATCCTTTTTAGATAGACACGCTAACAAAATGCCACGAGTAATGTTGCGATATTCAGTAGAGAAGTTTGATAAGAAGAAGAAAGATTACTACATGAAGTTGTAATGGTACAATGAATTCATCTTACTTATTAACTTCTATTATGGATACTCCAATAAAGAAAGTAATTGCTTTTATAGCTGTTCTAATAGTAGGAGTTTTAGTTGGATTAGCAATACCATCCATAATTCAAAAATCACAAGACTTTGATAACTACGCAAAAGCACGAGAAGCAGCTCCAGATAAAGAAGAATTCGATAGAAACTTCGACGCAATGGTTGAATGGTTTGATGATTACAGACGAGATAATCCAGGAGCAACCGATGAAGACGCTCAGGAAGCATTTGAAGAATTATGGAGTCAAAACTAGTACTGTATTCGACTTGCCGTTATACAATATGAGACTAGCATTATTTTCACAGCTCTTAATAGAAGAACATAAAAAAGTACTTGCTCAACTTTTAAGCAAACCTTTTGATCAGGTTAAATTTCTTTACATAAACACTCCAGGAAACTACAAGCCTTACAAATCTAAATGGATGACTGAAAGCGAAACTAGATGGAGAAGAATGTTTCCACAATTTCAAGAGTTCGATATAGAAAGAGCATATCGCGTAGATCCAGCGTTTGATTTTAAAACTTTCCTCTCAGAATTTGATTTTGTTTTTGTAAGCGGTGGGAATACATTTATACTTTCTTACTGGATGCAGAAAACCGGTGTACGAGAAATTCTCAAGAACTTAATCATTGAAGATAAAGTAGTTTATGGAGGAGAGTCTGCTGGTGCTGTGTATGTAGCAAAGACCGTCGAATTTGCTTCAGACGTAGACGACCCCAACAAAGCACCAAAACAAATAGATGAAGGATTAGGAATCGTAGATTTTGCAATAGTTCCTCACTGGAATACGCCAGAACATCAAGAACTTTTAGAAGAAATGAAAAGAAAATATGATGAGAGCGGAGTGAAGACGTATACTTTAACAGACGAGCAAGGTTTATTTGTAAACGGTGAAGAAATCGTTCACATTTAACAACTCCCCTGTCCGCTAATGCGTCCTTTCCCCTCTTGATTTATTCGTTAATTTGCGTCTAACTAATACAGTTTTGTAAAATTAAATTGTATTTATTAATTTCATAACATGTTCAAGTTTTATAAGGCAGCACTTTACAAAGATGGAAAACTTCACGCAAAACCTACAATCCAAAAGGAATGGTTAAACGATGAGGAATTTCTAGATTTTAAAACCCGAATGGAGCTAAAAGGACATTTGGTGGGTATAGATCAAATCGTTGTAGCTGAGTCACGACCTTAAGTTTTCAACTCCCCTGTCCGCTAACGCGTCCTTTCCCCTCTTGAATCAAGAGGGGAAAATTTGGACAACTTGTTGTTCAAATAGGGGAGTTTAGATATACTTCCGCATGCAGATAATGAATAACTCTAAACTGAAAGAAAGACGAAGAACACTTCGTAGAACTTCAACTGATGCAGAAGTTAAATTGTGGAGTAAACTAAGAAATAAACAATTACTCGGTTATAAATTCTTTCGTCAGTATTCAGTAAGCAATTTTATTGTTGATTTTTACTGTCCAGTAAAAAAGTTAGTTATCGAGCTCGATGGAAGTCAACATGCTGAGGATCAAACGGTGCAGTATGACAAGCAAAGAACACTTCAACTAGAAGCTTTAAATATCAAGATCATAAGGTTTTGGAATACAGACGTGACTTCCAATCTGAATTTGGTGTTAGAAAAGATTTCCAGTACACTCGAGCTTACTTAAGCCTTGACTTAAATACAAAACTCCCCTAAACTGCTCTTATGGACATATATTTAGTACTTTCCGAACAACGCAGAAGAGATATACTCGAGATTCTCGCCGAGAAGGGAAAGCTTGCTGCATCAACAATTTCATCTTATTTTAAAGTTTCTCAAGCAGCAATTTCTCAACACCTAAAAGTTTTAAAAGACGCGGGTTTAGTAAAAGTTGAAAAAAAAGCTCAGCAAAGAATTTACGAAATTAACCCAGAAAGATTAAAAGAAATCGAAGTCTGGTCAAGGAAAATGACATTAATGTGGGAGAAAAGATTTGATAAACTAGATCAACTTCTTCAGGAAGAGAAAAAAAGGAAAGCGAATCTATTACAACACCAACAATCGTCAGGAGGCGATTAATTCTATATATTTATTCTCAAATTTATGGCTAAACACGTCGAAGATCAAACAAAAATAATCGATAAGATTCTTTCTGAAGTTCCAACTGAGTTTAGAAAAGCACTTGAACATTTACGTTCAGTAATCGCAGCAGAAGTGCCCGATGCTATTCAAACACTTAGTTATGGAGTTCCAGCATTTTATTATAATGGACGACCTTTACTTTCGTACGGTGCGGCTAAAACACATTGTGCACTTTACGTAATGAACCCAGTAATAATGCAAACATTCGAAAAAGAATTAAAGGATTTTGATAGCTCAACTGGAACAATTCGTTTTTCACCAGAGAAACCAATTCCCGATAGTTTGATCAAAAAAAT
>CAZYSE010000009.1:7520-28939 GCA_964650085.1 uncultured Candidatus Saccharibacteria bacterium
AATATTTATTAAATTTATTTTTATGCAAGGCACAGGAAAAAACAACTTAGTAATCGAGCGAGAGAATCTTAGATTATTTATGAGTAGAACTTTTGATGCTCCAAGACAAGTTGTTTGGGACGCATTTAAAGATCCTGAGAAAGTAGCAAAATGGTGGAGTATGTCCGACAACATGGTTGTTGAAGAAATGGATTTCCAAGAAGGTGGTAAATGGAGATATGTAGAAACATCAGCCGATGGTACTAAGAATGTATTCTACGGTGTTTATAAAATTGTAGACGAACCAAACACTCTGTCTTATACATTTGAATTCGAACCCTGGGCTGGACACGTTACTGTAGATACTTTAACTTTCACAGAAGAGAATGGCAAAACTACAATATCTGGAGTTTCAACATTTGATAATGTAGAAGATCTAGATGGCTTAGTAGGATCCGGAATGGAACAAGGTGCTGTAATCTCGTGGGATAAATTACAAAAATTAGTTGAAGCAAATAACTAAAATGAAGCTGATAGAAATAAAAGCTGTTGGTAAAGTTGCTCCAAGAGAGTTGGCTATAAATGGATTTCATACATTAAAAGATTTAGCAAAATCTACAGAGAAAGAACTGTTAAAAATCCACGGTGTTGGTCCAAAAGCCATTCGAATATTTAAAGAAGAAATGCAGAAACTTGGATTATCGTTCAAAGTTGGAGATAATAAATCTTAATAATTAAATAGTAATAATATGAATAAACAAATATATCTAAACACTCATACTTCTGATTTAAAGAGAGCTATAACTTTTTTTGAAGGTCTTGGATTTACTTTTGATCCTAAGTTTACAGACGAAAATGCTGGAGCTCTGATTATCAGTCCAGATATAACAATTATGATTTTGAACAATCCATTTTTCAAAGGATTTATTGGTTCAAAAGAAGTTGTGGATACAACTAAAAACTCCGAAATGATTATCTGCATAAACGCAGAAACAAGAGAAGCAGTAGACCAATTAGTTGAAAAAGCTTTTGAATTAGGTGCTGCAAAATCAAATGAACCATACGATTACGGATGGATGTACGGCAGAAGTTTCTTAGATTTAGACGGTCACAATTGGGAAGTAGCTTACTTAGATCCAGCTGGACCTCAACCAGAATAATAAATCACATGACAGTAAAAGATCAAAACGAAAAATCAATTGCAGAAATTACTGATTGGAGAGGAGGTTTTCTAACAAAACTCAGAACAATCATAAACAAGAATCCCGATGTTACTGAAGATAGAAAATGGGATGTACCAGTTTGGACGAGCAACGGAATGGTCTGCGCCATAAGCGCATTCAAAGATCATGTAAAGATTAACTTTTTTAAAGGTGCGAGTTTCGAAAACAAAAAAGTTTTCAATTCTGGTTTAGAATCAAAGTCCCATCGATCTATAAACTTTAGCGAATCCGATAAAATTGACGAAAAGTTAATCGAAGCGTTGGTAAAAGAAGGCGTCTCATTAAATCTTAAGAAAAAATAATGAACATCTTATTCATTTGCGGTAAAAATCAACTTCGAAGTCCTACTGCGGAAAACGTATTTTCTGAATATCCAAATTTAGAAGTACGATCCGCAGGAGTAGATAACGATGCTGTTCACCAAATTGATGCGGAAGATGTCGACTGGGCAGATTACATTTTCGCGATGGAAGAAAAGCATAAAGAGAAACTGATGAATAAGTTTCGAGATTCAATCAAGAATCAAAAAGTTATTGTTCTGAATATTCAGGATAAATACAAGTACATGGATGAAGACTTGGTTAGGGAACTTGAGGAAAAAGTTCAGAGGTACCTCATATAGTTCCACCTCCTTTTTCACAATGTTGTCAGAATCCGTTGACAAAATCCTGCAATGTAGTAAAATCTTGGCTAATTACACAAAATAAGTGAAAAAAGCTAAAAATTTGCTTGTAGACACTATAATATCAAATAATTTGTACCGCAGTACAAAGTTAAAATCCCCCAAATATAGTATAAACCTCTTAAACATTTTAAATTATTCGTATGGACAATTTTTTAATCGCTAGTAAACGTAGTGTTTACATCTTTCTTACGCTGGGCCTATTTTTAGCTTCGCAGCCACTTCTTGTACTTGCACAAGAAGTACCAGCTGAGGGAGAATACACTATATCTTCCGAAGGAACTATACAGGCTAATTCTAACTACAAAGATCCAACTGTTCAAGAGATTGAAGCCCCAATGCTCGGAGTAAATAGCTCTTCAGCTCCCCTTGGAACTGGCGTTGATCCAAAGGAAAAGTTATCTCCTGTTGATGCTATTAGTTCTGAGATCAAAGCTCCTGCAAAATCACTTGGTGAGCTTAGAATGTCGGCTACTAAAAGCACTCCTATAAGCGAAACCAAAATTGAATATACTGCAGCCGATGGAACAAAAATTGTAGAACAAACACCGTTACCAAGAAACAAACAAGTAGGGGACAAATTTGAAGCTTTAAATTTTAAACCAACTAAAGTTGATGGGAAGCTAGTACACAGCTCTGGAAAATTAAATATTACATACAACACACTTACAAATGGAATAAAAATCTCAACCCCTGCGGGAGATATGAAAGTAAAGCCTAAAGGTGTAGAAGCAGTAGAAGCGGTTAAAGAAAAGGATGCAGTCATATATAAAGGAGCTTGGAAGAACGTAGATCTTGTTTATGAGTATCAAGGAGATTCTATTAAAGAGTTCATAGTAATTAAAAAGAAAAACGTAACTACAACATGGGATTTCAAAGTAGAGGGAGCAAAGGTTTCCAACTCACCAACAGTCCCAGGTGGGATTGATATTAAGATTGGAACCTCAAGCATGTATATCGAACCACTATTTGTAATTGCTACATTAATTGGACCTGTTAGCAAGAATGTCGTAAAACAGGAAGCTATCAATGACTCTACAATCCGAATAAGCTTAGATTCAAATTGGCTTAACAGCTTGAAAGATGAAAACTTTCCAGTAACTATAGATCCAGGTGAGATCTGGGGAGTCAGACCTGTGAGTAATTCAAATAGAGATTACTATTCTTACAAGATGCCTGCGTACAGTTGTGACTATGTCTATTGCGATGTAAATATTGGAGGGCTTCAAGACGGAGGTCAAGCAGCTTGGAGAAGTGTAGTAAAGATGGATTTTTCGGAATTAAATGACCCTAAGAAGACATTCCGAGGCGCCTACATACAAATGGAAATGGGTACTAAACCCTACAGATGGAACGGTTTTTACGATACTAATGCGAGAATAAATGTTGCATGGGCTAGTTGCTTCGGATTCCATTGTACACCTGGAACACCGCTTGGATATGCTCACATGACTACGCATGGATATATTGATGTTTCGCACTTAGTTCAGTGGATGATGGACTCTGGTAAATGGGATGGTTGGTTTATGTTCTGGGGAGAAGAAAATCGGCCTGATACATTCAAAGCTTTCGATGCTGCCTACATGAAGTTAAACTATGGATACAACTACAAGCCTAATAATAATGCAACTGTTGGATATCCAGTAAATAATGCTTCAGTTACTAATCCTGCTCAGATTTTAAAAATTAATCCTGCAACAGATCCCGATGGAGATCCAATTGAATACAATTTTGTGCTTTCCGAAAGCAATGGCACAATTGTTCAGCAAAGTGGTTACTCCAGTTCGCTGACTATGCCTATTGCAGATGGTGTTCTTCAAGATGGAATTACATACAACTGGAAGGTATTTGTAAAAGACGAATTTTATGGTTATCCATCAACTGCTCCTTCGGTGAGCAGCATTTTCAAAGTTAACTTCAGAACGGGAAAAGACCAAACGCAAAGTTACGACTCTGCAGGTCCCGTAGCATTAAACTTAGCAACTGGAAATGCATATACTGCTAATAGCTCACATTCTATGAATGCACTGGGAGGTCAGATTTCTGTTGGATTGGAGTACAACTCACCCCAGTTAACCAGAGAAGGACTTTCAGGAAGATATTTTAAAAACAATAGTTTTACAGGAGAACCTGTTTACTCAAGAATCGACCCAAACATCGACTACAACTGGGGAACTGCTTCTCCATTTAAAGGAATAGTACCGGCGGATAATATGTCTATTTCTTGGAAAGGGTACTTTATTGCTCCAGTTACTGGCTCATACAAATTTGGTACAGTAGCGGACGATAACGTATGGGTTTATGGAAATAATAGTCTTCTATACAACGGAGGTGGAACAAAGTGGAGTACTGCTGTAACACTAACTGAGGGCCAAATCTGGCCTATACAAGTTGATTACGTTGAAGGTAGTGGAAATGCAAGTATCGTTTTAAAAATCGAGATGCCAGATGGTACTCAAAAGACTATGCCTTCAGAATACCTAAGAACTGCACCTGTTCAAACTACTCAGAATCGAGGATTGACTGGAAAGTATTATTTCGATAGCGGAAATCATGATTTCACTACGAATCAACAAAGATTCTTAATGCGAACTGAACCTCAAATAAACTTTGATTGGGGAACTGGATCACCTATTACGGGTGGACCTACTGACAACTTTTTAGTCAAATACGAAGGTTATGTCACTGCTCCCATTTCAGGTGACTATCATATTGGATTAAGTGCGGACGATGGGTTTAGAGTTAAGCTAAATGGCAATACAATTCTAGAAGATTGGAAGAATAGACCGATGGGAGATAAATGGACAACAAATGCAATTACTTTGAATGCTGGAGAATTAAACAAGATTGTTATTGAGTATTATGAAGCTACTGGACCTTCTGGCATTGCATTAAAGTGGAAAGGACCAATTGCATCTGAAGGAATCATTATTGAAAATAAATATCTATCCCCTGATGCTAATGTTTTACCAGAAGGTTGGGAACTTACTTTAGATGGTAGTGGCAGTATTCCTTTTGAATCTCTAAAAGTTAGATCAAACAACGACGTTGTCATGATGACTTCTGATAGAACAGAATCTGTTTATACTTACACGAACGGTGGCTATAAACCTCCTGTAAATCAAGATGCTTGGTTGGTAAAAAATGCAGATAATACATATACCCTAACAGATGTGTCTGGCGCTATATACATTTACGATGCAATGGACAATTCTGGAAATTACAAGCTTAAAGAGTCTAGTACTCCTTTTGACGATCGCAACCCTGCGGGATTAAAGTATGAGTATGGTTCTGTAGGAGGAAATTTGAGACTCCTAAAGATTATTGATGGTGCAGACATTTCTCGATTTGGACAGCTGTATTATCAAGGTGATGCACAATGCCCAGTTCGAACTGGTGAACTCGCAGCCCCAATCGGTTACCTTTGCGGATTCGGAACTACTGATGGTAGGAACACTTGGTTCTACTATTACCAAGGATTGCTTACAAGAATTGAATACCCAGGCAATGCATATTTTGATTACGGTTACTTAAACGGTGGAAGACTGGATGCTTTACGAGATACTTCAATGATTGACGCTGTCGAAGCGGGTTTAAGAAACCTGAGTGATTCAGGATCACGCTTCCAATTTAATTACGATATTTTAGGAAGAATAAAAAGCGTTGGGTATCCTAGCGCGACTGGTATATCAAAAGTTACACACTCTTTTGAATACTTCCCTAGAGCATCAAAGCAGCATCTTGAAGGGGCGCCACAACCTAAAGGTTACTCAAAATATTTAGAGTTTGATACTTTGTATAGAACAACCAAGTTATGTAACAACATGGCATTATGTACTACCACTGAATGGGACCCCGTTAAGGATGTTTTATTAAGTACAACAGGTCCTACCGGTCAAAAGTCCACAACAATTTATGATAGTGACGACAAACCAATCGAAGCCTTTGGTCCTGCACCTAGTGCTTGGTTTGGAGCAGATAGAAAACCGCTTGCACAATACATAAATCAAGTTCCAAGGGTACAAACTAAATATGATGAGGGATTAATTGGACCAGCTGTTGCGTATTATCAAGTAAAGGGAAATACGTTGTTCGGAAGTCCAAAGCTCCATCAATTTGGAATTAATCCTAATAAAGCTAAAATCGAATTTAATTCTGGAAACCAATCGTTTCCTATTGCAAAAGCAACTGGAATGGATGGAGTGGGTGCTGCTATGACGGGAAAAATAACTTTTCCTCAAAGTGGTACATATGTTTTTAAAGGTGTACATACCGATGGATTGCGAATATTTGTAGACGATAAATTAGTAGTAGATAATTGGAGTAATAGATCAGCTACAAACGTAAACAAATCTGGAACTTTCGTTGCAGTAGCAAACAAAGTTTACAGAGTTCGAATAGATTGGTTAACAATTTCTACTACCAAATACTTAAGTACTACAATCGCTGGTCCAGGAATTACAGAAACTAATGTCTGGAATCAATTTATTCCAGGATATAATCTGGTTACTGCAAATACTGTATTTGATCACGAAATTGGAAATGTAGAAACAAAAACTAACTATTCCGATCCTGCGTATGGCTTAGTTTCTAACAAGGTTCTAGACTCCACAGGATTAAACTATTCTGTAAATTCAAGTTACGAAGCGTTTGGCACCGGTTACTTTAGACAACTATCTAAAACGACACCTGGAGGTTCCGTAACAACAAATACTTACTATGGGGCTTCACAAATGGTTGATAATCCATGTACTGCGGTAGTAGATCCTGTTTCTCAGGCCGGCTTTTTGAAGAGCAAGATTGAACCGGATCCAGATGGAGCAGGTAGTCAGTCTGGCTACGTTTCAGAAAATGTTTACAATTCGACTGGAACTTTAATAGCTTCAAGAATTAACTCCGAAGCATGGAATTGTTTTAACTATGATGCCCGAGGAAGACTCGTGACTAAAGTAATTGCTACAAATAATGGAAAAACTGGTAAGACTATTACATATAACCACGCATACGGTGGTAACCCACAAAAGAAATGGACTACTGACGGGCTCACTTCGGAATTATCTGAATATGATTTCTTAGGAAATTTAGTAAAGTACACAGACGCATCTGGTAGTACAACAACTTACACTTACGATTCGTTATCTAGACTTGTTAAGAAGAGTTCAGCTATTACTGGAGTTGAAGAATCCATATACAACGACTATTCCCAAGTAATACAAAAGAAAATAGATCAAGAAGTTTATGCAACTGTTACTTATGACAATTTCGGAAGAGTTGCCACTATTAATTACCCAAAAGCAGATCAATTGGCATTCTTAGGAACTGTTAGAGATGCATTAGATAGGGAAGTAAAGTTTAACTGGAGACAATCAGATGGCAAATTAATATCTGAGGAACTAACAAAATCTCAATCTGGAATAATTTTAAATCAGAAATTTACACAAGATACACTTACATACAATCAAGCATATGCGTACGACAAAGCGGCTCGCTTAGTTTCGGCTAATTATGGTGATATGCAGTTTGCATACAACTACGGAGCTGCTACGAATTGTACTTTTGCAACCTCAAACAAAAACTACAACAGAACATCTGATTCAACGACAGTTAATGGAGTAACGACTACTAACAACTATTGTTACGATGCTGCAGACAAGTTAATAAACTCATCACAGTACGGAGCACCAGAATACGACGCTCATGGAAACACTATTGTTTTAGGTAGCTTGAGATTCGAATACAACATCTTAGATATGAACACTTCTGTTTCAGATGGAACCAAGACAGTAAAATATACAAGAGATTTTGCAGGTAGAATAATCAAGACAGAGTACTTACCTGAAGGTCGAGTAAGGATCTATGGTTACTCCAGCTCTTCAGATACTCCAGATTTTGTAAAAGATGCAACAAATGTTGTAACAGAGAAAAATTTCTCACTTCCTGGATTACAATTAACCATGGTATTAACTGTTCAAGAAGTACCGGAAGAACCTGAAAGACCAGTTAAACCTGGTGAAAGATGGGAAGAAACCACTGAAGAAGATTCTAGAGAAGAGATAGGTGGAGAAGTTAGTACAGATAGAACAATTCCACTGCCTAAACTTCCACCAATCAGAAAGCCAGAACCTGTCAAAACCTTTGTTCCTAGTTATAGCATCATGACTTCAACAGGAAACGTTCTTGCCAACAATACTGGAGCAATTAAAAGATACGATCCATTTGGAGTTCAAATAGGAACAGCAAACACACTCGGATTTGGAGGAAGTGAATTGAGAGAAACAGAGAATCTGTTTGCCATTAAATTCATTCAAATGGGTAAACGTGTTTACATACCAAGTCTAGGAAGATTCTTGCAGATAGATACGATTGAAGGTGGGACACAAAATGATTATGTTTACCCTAACGATCCAATTAACACACACGACTTTAATGGTGAGTTCTTCTGGTTCGTAGTTGGAATAGCATTAGTAGCTTTGGAGGTAGTCGACTGGGCCATAACAGCAAGTGATGGGGTCGAGTGTGCAAAGGGATCAACCGATTCCTGCGTCGACGCTGGAACAAGCGTAGCATTCAATCTATTACCGGGTCCATCGTTAAAATTAGTGGGTAGAATTGTCGATATAGTAAAACCTGTTACGGTTGCCAAAACAGTCGATAATATTGCAAACGCTAGAAATTTAGGAAAGAAAGGAGAGGAGGCTGTTAGAGCATCGTTCAACATCGGAGAAAAGGTGAGATTTATTATGCCTAATGGGAAACTCAGGATTCCGGACGGATTCATCCCACATCATGCACTTAGTGAAGTTAAGAATGTAAAATTACTTAGGTTAACAAGTCAAATCAAAGACTATGCAACAATAGCAAAGAATAGTAATGTTAAAATGGTTATATACTTAAGAGGAACAACCGCATTAAGCCCAGCGATGGATGCATTTAGAATACAAAATGGAATAAGCCTTTTGCGAGTTTTATAACACAATTATGACAGAGGTAAAACAAGATTGGTATAGAAATAAAACCTGGAATCCGCAAATAGAAGTAGAGTTTGAAGCACGCCTAGAAAAAGCTCGAAGATTGAACAAAGCCCAGTATATTCGAATCCAAGCCGAAGAAATTAAAGATCACGACCAAAATGTTGCTATTAGACTATTTAACAGAGTTTTGGACGAGTATAAAAATGATGGTGATGGCCTTCAGTATCAGTTTTCACTTTCCGCTTTAGGCGAGATATATTTAGAGTCTGGGGAGTATAAGAAGGCTGAAGATTGCTTTCGACAACTACAAAATACACCTGAGGGAAGATACGGACACGGATTTAAACATGGCGTAGATGGATCCGATGTTAAATTAGTGAAAACTATCATTTACTCAAAGCAAGTGGATAAATATCAAGAAATGTACACTCTAGTTAAAAAACATGATGTACAAATGGATTTCCTTAAGTCCTTAAAGTTTGATTTCGTATACCATGCTTCTATACTTTGTTACGAAATGGGGAAACTCGACGAAGCCAAGGAATATGCACAAATGGCTGTTGAGTTGCTTAACGACCCAATCCCAAGTGCTTACCGTCATCCTGGAGTTGGGGATATTAAATTAAAAGGAGGTGAGGTAGAGTTGTTGAATAAGATATTAAAGTCTTAGTTGTGAGTAGGTCTAAGAAAAAGATTCAACCTGGCGATATTTTTGAATTGAAGGTATCAGATTCAAAATTTGTATGTCTTCAATTTATATCTGATGATCCAGAAATGCTGGGAGGTGACCTTGTACGATTTTTTAAGAAAACTAGCAGTTCCCCATTATCAGAGGATACTATTGAGGAGATTATAAACTCTGGAGTTCATTTATATGGCTTTACCTACCTTGGTACTGGAATAAAACATAAACTGTATCGATACATTGCGAATCGCAATAATATTTCTCTAGCGGAAGTAGATAAGCTTACTTTTCACTCCTTTACCGACAGCGATTTAGTTAATGGAGAGTTGACTAGTAGATACAGCATAAGAAAAGCAGGCCAAGGTTTTAGAGAAGCTACGACAAACAAAGAAAACTACGACCGATTGAAAGAATCAGCGTGGGAAGATGAAGTTATGTTTGCAGAAGGGTTTATCGCCTTGTTTAAACGTCAGAATATTTAAAATGGGTTTCAAGGTATATGAAAAGACAAGAACCACAATTTGGAGATTGCTATGAGTTAAAAATCTCTGAGGGTAACTACGTCTACTTTCAGTACATCGCAAAAGATTATTATCAGCTGGATAGCGAATGCGTACGGTTTTTTAAACTAATCCGAAGCAAGCCATTTTCTCCGGAAGAAAGTTTTGAAGAAATTCTTGTATCAGGTTCTTGGTTTTATAGCCACACATATATAAAGGAGATGCTACGTGATTTTTATAAGAAAGTGTCCCACGAACCTCTGCCTGAAAATGAGCTAACGGATCTAACATTTCACTACATAATAGACGATTTAAAAGATGGAGAGTTCGTACCCAAATATATTGTTCGTAAGCTTGGTGCTGATGTAGAGGATTCAGTAGTAGATCACAAAACCTATAGCGAAATGAAAAAGAAATCATGGATGGATGGAGTTTCCGGACCTCATGTATACATTCAAAGAATTCCAATGAAATTAAAAGATCCTAATTACGAACATTTATATTAAAAATATGGATATACCTACCCTTTTACAAAATGCTGAAGTAATTTATCAGTCCCTAATAGACAACGGTTTACAAGAAAACGAATACATACAACTTAACTGTGCATTCAAGTCAGAGGATGAGGAAGCATTAGAAGAACTAAGTGACTTACTTGTTCGAAAGTACAACTTCAGTGATGCAAAAATGTCAGAATACGAAGGTGCGTTTTACATAGATGCCACTTCAGAAAAATTCCCGATAACTCTCGACAATCTACGGTGTTTTTTAGTTGAGTTATCAAATCAAGGCACAAACTTTGATACAGAGCTTGTAGATTACGGTTCATTTATTCCAGAAGTTAAAAGTTTTTTGGAAGTGACTCCTGCACTAGAACAAGAATATATTGAAACAGCTTTCGAAGCTTCAGAAAATGAAAACTACTCTAAGGGGGTTATTTACGCTAATGCAGCACTTGCATGTAACGACAAAAACCCGATGTCCTATTATGCTAAAGGCTACTTTAAATACTTACTCGGGCTTCCTGGTTTAGCAATTGAGGATTACACAAAATCATTGGAATTAAAACCTGATGAAATAGAAACTTTACAGAATAGAGGAGCAGCTTACGATAGCGTTGGAAAATTTAGCGAAGCAATTCAAGATTATTCAGCTGCCTTGCAACTGGATCCAGATAACTTGCTCTCTTTAGAAAATCGAGGGAATAGTAAGTACAATTTAAAAGACTTTGAAGGAGCAAAAGCAGATTGGTTGAGAGCACAAGAGTTAGGAAGCTTAGATGTTGCGGAAAGATTAAAGATGCTAGAGGAACAACAAGCGTAAACACGTACGGATAATGGCAAAGAAAAAGATTCAACTAGAAACAATTTTTTTACTCTAACTATGAAACGTATATACAAACATTCACATATACACAATAACAACTTCGAGCCTGACACAGCAATTCTCTTACCCGTTACTGATGAAGTGTGGGGAATCGACTATGACTCAGAGATTATTGTAACTAGACATCTTGGAAACAATCTTCATATTATAATTGGTATTCCACATCTTTGTTACGGATATCAAAGATACGATGTTGTTAAAGTAGACGAAAACACAGACTTGATATCTGAGTTAATTCATCGAGCTAGAAATACTTCTGCGAGAATTATTTTCTCAAAAGAAATGGATGAAAACACAAAGCAAAGAACAATTGATGATTTAATTAAGCTAAATTTTACAGTAGATCCGTACAATATTAATATGGTTGGGGTTGATTTGGACAAAGTAGACTCAAGAGAGGTGTTGAAAATAAAAATGAATGAATTACTCGCTGAAGGATTAATAAAAGATTGGGAATACGTTATTCAAGATTAGTTACAACAGCACCTTCACCACGTCCTCCAAAATCCCCGCCCATTCCCAGTACTCAGCACCCCACAAAATAATCTCTTCAAAACCTAAATCCTTGTAATCAGCAATATTTTTCTGAATCTGTTCTAAAGAAATGCTTTCGATCTTTTCAGGAGATTCTCGGTAGTCAAAATCTTCTTCCCACGGTTCGGCTTGAAGTTCAGCAATAATTGGTTTAATTCCTTTTGCTTTTAGATCCTCATTCAATTTTATTAAATCTTTTTTTGAAGAATCAGGACCTCTTAATCCGTATGGGCTTGGTTGCTTAGGATAAAAATCAAACCCAATTTCACTAATATTTCTAAGTTTTAAAATCTTGCTCAAGGTATCACGTCTTCTTAAATCGTTACCCCATGCAGTTACCAAAATATTAGCAGTTGAATTGATGGTTTTGACCGCATCAATTTCTCGTTGTAACAAATTCCAATCGACTGTCCCACCATTTGGGCCAGAAGGATCCAGCGGCTCGTTTTCAACCTGCCATGACTGTATTTTGTAACTCTTAAAATGCCTAGCTGACTCCGTAACAAATTTCAGAGTATGCTGCTGAGTAAAAAACTCTTGTGTAGTTTGTTGTTCGATATGATCAGGGAAATAAAATTCTGGCCATCTTGGAGCTTTTACACCAACAGTCAATATAACTTCATAACCTAAATCAATTGCGTATTTCAGCATTTCTTCAGTAGAGGAGAAGTCGTATTTATCGGCTTCCTTCTCAATTTCATCCCAATAAAGACCTAACCTTACAACTCCAAAGCTAGAGCCAGCAAGTTTATCGAGAATTGTTTTCCAATTCACACCAAGCCATTCACATTGATTTTTTGATAGGGAGAATCCGTATGTCATAACTTCATTATTGCACAAAGCTATTATTTTGGGCGGAAATCTGGGAATAAATCGCAAGGATATTGCTAGCCCATGACGCCAACCACAGGCATCAATACTATATATTCATGATATAATATATAGGTAATATTCATCACATTGTGGTTATTACCAGATCTTTAACAAGGAAGTAACATACTCAATTTTGGAAGACTGGTTGTGAGCTTTAGGCGCTTTACGGAGAATCTAAAGCTCACACCAGACCAATTTCGAGTACTGGGTATCAGAGCAACATAGGAGGCAATGATGAAAAACGTAATCGGTTTCACCGTAAGCTTGATAGCGGTGGTTGCTGGAATAGTTCTGTCCGTCCCGATGTTAGTGAACTCAAGCAATCAGAATATCGATTGCCCCAAGAGCACCAGTGATTGGTGGGCTTTGATCGAAGAAGTCCTCAACCACGAGCCGTCGCGCGACACTATTGTCCGTTGGGACAACCATAACCGCGAATCAATTGAAGGGTATGGGTTAATCCCAAAGCTCGGGTGGACTATTTGGTGTTATAACGCCAGTGATATTCAATCCAGCTATCACAGCATGCTGGAAACGGATGACATCCCGTTCTACATCGGCATCCCGGAGTTTCCGGGATGTGAAGCAGCCGGATTCATTGTGGATTTGCCCGACCGCCAGATCGTCGGCGTCACGTCTTACGCCACCGGGCTCTTCGCAGATTGTATGGATTGGCGGGAGCTCGTACCGCCTGCGTCGACCATTGAACTCCGTTTCGACTAGTAGCCAGTTCGTTACTTCCTTCCCGGTCCCGCGTAACGCGAGATCGGGGAGACTTTTATCCTCAAATTCTTCAGTCCTCATCCGTCATTAAATTATGATATAATTTAATTATTCACAACGATAAAGGTTCCCAGCCTTTGGAGTGAGAGCAGAACAGGATTGTCATGGTGAGCCCAGTCGAACCAAATGCTCCTCAGAACTCAACTGAGATAAGCCAAACTGAGAATTCCGATATACGGAATACCAAGTCTTTAATAGCAATGTTAAAGAGAAGTGAGATGGTACCACGATCGCAATCCGCCGAAGCTCGAAAAAGCGAAGGAGGAGATAGCCTCGTTCTTGCTAAATACTATTACCCGTAGTGTTTAGCAAGAATGGGGCTTTTTTATTGGGCAGTGAGCCATGTGCAGAGATCTTGAGTAAGCTGCTCAAAGCACATAGCTCAAAGCTCGTTACTATACTTATTTAAAATAAAATTATGAGCGATAAACAAATCACAAAAAGATCCGAAGATTATTCTCAATGGTATTTAGACATTGTGGAGAAAGCAGAGCTCGCAGAAAACTCTGCTGTGCGTGGCTGCATGGTTATTAAACCATATGGTTATGCAATTTGGGAAAACTTTCAAAAGGTACTTGACGGGAAGTTTAAGGAACTTGGACATGTGAATGCATATTTTCCATTGCTTATTCCAAAATCGTTTTTGACAAAAGAAGCGCAACATATTGAAGGATTCGCTCAAGAAACCGCAGTGGTAACTCATTACAGGCTTAAATTAGATCCTGTAACTAAACAAATGGAAGTCGACCCTGAGGCAAAACTTGAAGAAGAATTAATCATCAGACCAACATCAGAGACAATAATTTACGATACATATTCAAGATGGATTAAATCATACAGAGACTTACCGTTGTTAGTAAACCAATGGGCGAATGTTTTAAGATGGGAAATGAGAACTAGACCATTCTTAAGAACCGCAGAATTTTTATGGCAAGAAGGCCATACAGTACATGCAACTTTAGAAGAAGCAGATGCAGAAGCAATGCAAATGTTGAAAGTATATCAATGGTTTGCAGAAGAATTTCTTGCTATTCCTGTTATTCCAGGTCAAAAATCTGAATCAGAAAAGTTTGCAGGAGCTTTAAGAACATATACTATCGAAGCTATGATGCAGGACGGAAAAGCTTTACAGGCTGGTACGTCGCATAACTTAGGCGATAATTTTTCTAAAGCATTTGAGATCAAATTTTTGGATAAAGATGAACAAGAAAAATACGCTTGGCAAACAAGCTGGGGATTAAGCACAAGAATGATTGGAGCGTTAATCATGACTCACAGTGACGACAAAGGTTTGGTTCTTCCTCCTAAAATCGCACCTACACAAGTTGTAATCGTACCTATTTGGAAAACAGAAGAAGAAAAAGCAAATGTACTTGCCGAAGCTAATAAATTAAAAGAGCAATTCTCAGAGTTCACCGTTAAAGTTGATGAGAGAGATTTCATGACAGTTGGCGAGAAATTCTACGAATGGGAGAAGAAAGGAGTTCCTTTGAGAGTAGAAATCGGACCGAAAGATATCGAAAAGAACCAAGTAGTATTTGTGAGAAGAGATACTGGAGAGAAAACGTTTATTCCTGTAGCTGAAGTAAGCACTGCAGCAAATACGACTTTGGACAATATACAAAATTCATTATTTGAAAAGGCAAAAAGCTTCCGAGATGCAAACATTCACGAGGTAACCACATACGAAGAACTGAAAGATGTTGTAGAGAAAAAGCACGGTTTTGCATTAGCGTACTGGGATAATTCAGCTGAGAACGAAGCAAAGATTAAAGAAGAAACTAAAGCAACAATTCGATGTATTCCTTTTGAACAAAGTGAGGTAGCAGGAAAGTCTTTAATTTCTGGAGCTGAAACAACAAATAGAGTGATATTTGCAAAAGCATATTAAGCAATGATCTGGAAACAACCGCACATTTCTAAAATCTACGAAGCTCTTGGTGCGATTGGTGACGGTCGCATCGAGATTGCTTATGACGAAAATTACGCCAAAGTAAATTCATCTTCAGGAAACAAATTTTATGAAGTAAGATGGAACGACGACTTTTCACAAATGATGGCAAACGACAATAGTGCTTACTGGTCAGGCAAATTAAGCTACACAATGATTGCAGTATTATTGCTGAAAGGCAAATTAAACTACGATGAAAAACTAGCAGAGTTGCTCAAGGGATTTAAATGGAAAGACATCAACGTTAAATTTAAAAATAATTTCGACAAAACAGTTAAATTTATTCTTGAAGAATTGAAAGATAAAGTTGAAGATGTTGTAGTAGTCGAAGATAAAATAAAAGAAATATACAAACAAATTGAAGATTTAAAAATCGAAGAACTTGGTAGTAGAATAAAACCACCACAAGGTTACTAAACTAATATGTCGAAAATAGTCATTATAACTGGTCACCCAGGAACTGGAAAAACGCATTTTCTTTCAGAACTAAGAAAGCATATTCAGCTTCCCGTTATCTCAAAAGATGAAATCAAGGAGAAAATTGGAGATGGCCTGACATCTATAACATTAGATTTATCACAAGAACTAGGTAAATCTGCGTTTCTACTTGTACAACATTTTTTGACTCAGTTGCTTCAGGTTGATGCAAATTTCATTGTTGAAGGTCCGCTCAAATCATCCTTCGAATCATCACCGATGAAAGAACTATATAAAAAATATAAGCCTGACATTATTCAAATCTTAACTAAATCTTCAGCAGAAACAATCAAGAATCGATTCGAGCACAGAAAATCAACTAGGCATAAAGTGCATATGGACAACGCCCGTGAACCAATGGTTAGTACCGAAAGCTTGGATGAATTTCAATTCTTAGAAGTTCCATCAGTAAAAATAAAAATAGATACCGATTCAATAGATTCAGAATTAAAGACAAAAGTTGCCATCGAAAAGGTAGTACAATTTCTAGAGAACTAAGTTAATATTCTTGGGATTTGGATATTAGACATTAGATATTCGATTTTTATGGATTTAATCATTTTCGACGACATTTGCGTTATGTGTAACCGGTTTGCACAATTCGTCATCGCTCATGATAAAAAAGATCAGTTCAGATTTGCTTCTCAAAATTCCGAAGTTGTGAAAAAGCTTGGAATCTCACCACAACTTGCAAAAGAAACATTGATTCTAGTCAAAAATTTCGAGACCAATCCAAAATTGATTTTAAGATCAGGTGCTGTTTTAGAAATTGTTAGTACATTCTCAATTTGGTGGAAACCACTTTGGCTACTAATTATTGTTCCACCTCAAATTAGAAACGTAGTCTACCGTTTGATCAGCAACAACCGCTATAAACTTTGGGGGACAACAGAAGTATGCAGTCTAGAGAACAGCTATAAGCTCCTAAAATAACTCAGAAATAGGTGAAAATGTTACAATGTTTGCAGTTAAAACTAGTCCTATGACTCCAAAGTTGCTTTTAAAAATTGAAAACTCAACGCCTCATCTCTACCTAGTTAAGGATGAATCAAGTACGAGAATGACGCAAATAGACGAAAATCTATCCGAAATACTTCCTGCAATTGCAAAAAAATTGGGAATTACAGAAACTGTGGATTTTGAAGGACTATTAGAAATTGCTAACCAAGCAGACGAAACCTATTGGGACTCCAATCCAGAAGTAGATGTAGACTCACTAGAGTTTGAACTTTCAGAAGTTGGGAATAGACTAGCAGACGAAGCTGTAGAATTAGGAGATGAGTATGCCGATGTAGAAATTACAGATGATTTAAGAGCAGAGATGAAACGAAATCAACAACATGATACTTTAGCTAGCATCATGGAAATCCTTTATAAAGTTATAATTACAAAAACTTTAATCGCAGCTCACGATTTAGAAATCGACAAAATTCATTTGCAAACAAACAACAACCTTGCAAGATTTGTAGAGCGAATGGGCAAAGAATTGGAAAGCTTGGGTGTCGAGTTATTTATAGAGTAGCACAGTAGCCGTTCTATCTCCCATTTCTAAAATTTCAGCATTCATATCTAACGACTTTGCTTTTTCCATAAAATCTTCAATCGGAACAAACTTCTGAAAAATCCAAACATCTTTTCCATTTATTTCCTTCCTTTTCCAAGTTTGCGACTTTGGACCAATTTTGATTGTCAACACTAGCTTGCCTTGCGGATTTAACAACAAAATAAATGTACTTAAAAATGCTGTCTCAAAATCAAAAGGAATAGTGTTCCAAGCATAATCAGAAATTATTAAATCATATGTGTTCTTTAATTTAAGATTAAGAAAATCAACCGACTTTTTTCGCGTTTGTGGAATCTTCAGAATTTTTAAAACCTTTGAAGAAAGATCTACGTAATCAATCTTTTTAAATCCTTCAATTGTAACCGGCAAGTTCGCCAACAAAACTCTTTTAGGTTGATGTTTCAAAATCAAATCTTGAATAAATTCCAATCTAATCTTCGCTCCGTCAACAATATCTTCTGCATACAAATCTCTAACTTTTTTTGCGTTCTTAAACACAAAATCCCATGTGAAGTTGGTACTGTTTTTATAATCCTCAAACTCTTTTCGTAGTTGTTTAATTTTCCAGAAAAAAACTTTCGCTTTATTCTCACTTGTCGAATCGATACTAAATGAATACGCTTTCTCAACAATCAATCTTTCGACGTTTTTGAGAACACTGAGATAGATTCTCAAATTCTCTAAATCGTTGAAGTCAGCAGCTATTTTATACGCAAAGGCTTGAAACTCATGGGCTGCATGTCTTTTTCCTTTAGGAGAATCTTTACCAGAGAATCTGTTATTTAGTAGTTGCTTCGCTGAAATCATATGTGGATTATACCTCATAGAAGACTTAACTGTGGGTTCAGGTCTCCGCACCTGAACCCTGGTACGTTACGAGTTCAAATGCGGAGATTTGAACTCACATACAAGCGACTTAGTTTTCGATCTTCGATCTTCAAATTTCAATCTTCGTTAACTTAGCTAATTGTGCATATCTGTGTCCTATAGTATAAAGCTTTTTTCAAATAATGCCGTGGAATAGCTCCCACAAAGCGAAGTGACGTGGAACGTTTTAGAACAAGTCGAAATTGGTTGACTATACTACCAGTTGTGTTTAATCTATACACTAACCACTAAACTTAGTGGTCATGAGAAAAACATTATGATTTGCCCATACTGCAAAAGTGAACAATTAAAAGTGCTGGACAAGCGTAATTGTACAGAAACTGCAGTCAGAAGAAGAAGAGAGTGCGAGACATGTGGGAAGCGATTTACTACCTACGAAAGAATTGAACGAGTCACTTTAAATGTACAAAAGCGGGATGGACGAGTTGAAGAATTTGACAGAGAGAAATTAAAGAGAGGAATTAAAAAAGCTGTGAGTAAAAGAGGAATTTCTGAAGAAGTAATCGACGAAATGATTTTTGATATTGAGAGCAATTTGATGAGCAGAGACGAGCAAACAATTGTTGCAAAAGAGATAGGAGAAATGGTTTTACAAAGATTAACAAAGATTGATAAATTAGCTGCACTATTATTCGCGGCGGTTTATAAAGACTTTAAAAAACTCGAGGATGTTCATAAAGAATTAGTAAGGCTGGAAGAATTAAAAAGCTAAATGAAATTTATAGATAATATAATTATTAATGAATTAAAATGAAACTCGCAGCTCTACAAGAAATTGATTCATTAGTTCCTTTTAATAAAGAGACTTTTAAATCATTTATTACCAACTTATCCGAATCACTTCCAAATAAGGAAAACATAATCGACACAGTTGTACGAGAAGTAGAGCTAACAGTATTCTCTGGAATTACTACAGAACAACTATTGGAAGCTACAATTCTTGTTGCAACTCAGAACATTCAAAACGATATTACCTTCGATAAACTAGCTGCAAGACTACTATTAATTGGCATTTATAGAAACGCACTCAAAAATTATCCGGCTGCAGAAAACTTCGAAGACCTGTACAAAAAATCCTTTGTTGGGTACATCGAGTATGGTGTAGCAAAAAGACTTCTACACACTCAAATGGGCGAGGTGTATTCAAGAGATGAAGTAGAGGAGCTTGCCGCAGAATTAAAACCAGAACTTGATGATACTTTTGACTTTATCGGATTAGATACAGCATTCAAAAGATACATGAAATTCGATTGGGATCAGAAAGCATTGGAAACACCACAGTTTATGTGGATGCGAATCGCTATGTGGATGGCAATTAAAGAAAAAGATCGAGTTAGGTGGGCGAAAGGATTTTACAAAAAATTAGCAGAGCTTTTATACATTCCAGGTGGATCAACAAATATCGGAGCTGGAACCACATATCCTACTCTAAGTAACTGTTACTTGATCGACACAGAGGACGACACTAGAGCTATTTTCGACAATGTAAAAAACATTGCGTTAATTTCTAAAGCAACTGGTGGAATCGGAATTTCGGTAACTAAATTAAGAGCTTCTGGATCGTTAGTTAGAAGTAATAATACTTTCTCAACAGGACCAATTCCATTCATCAAAGTAATGGATACAACTTTGAAATCTATGTCTAGAGCTGGAAAAAAACACGGAGCAATGTGTGTATATATGGAAAACTGGCATTACGATTTTGCAGAATTTATCGACCTAAAACAAAACGCGGGAGACGATTACAGAAGAGCTAGAACAGCGGATATTGCAGTCTATATTTCCGATGAATTCATGAAAAGAGTAGAAGCAAACGAAATGTGGTATTTGTTCGATCCAGCAGAAGTTGCAGATCTTCCAGAGCTTTATGGTGCGGATTTCAGTAGAAAATATACTGAGTACTGCGAAATGGCAGAAGAGGGAAAGATTACTTTGTTCAAAAAGGTTCCTGCAAGAGAACAAATGAAAGCAATTTTGAATGCGTTGGTAAGCACATCTCATCCATGGTTAACTTGGAAAGATCCGATTAATGTTAGAGCGTTAAATAACAATACAGGAACAATTCACAGTTCAAACTTATGTACAGAAATTTGTTTACCTCAAGATAGAGAAAACATTGCAGTTTGTAATTTGGCATATATCAACTTAACAAGACATATCGATGCAGCTGCAGATAAAACACAAACTAAAGTTAATTGGGACTTATTAAAAGAAACAGTTCGAATCTCAATGCGACACTTAGATAACCTTGTAGATGTAAACGAATTATCTGTTGCAGAAGCGAAAAAATCAGATACCGAAAACAGAGCAGTTGGATTAGGAATGTCAGGATTAGCAGAAGTATTCGAGAAATTTGGATTTGCGTACGACTCAGAAGAAGCATACGACTTAACAGACAAACTAACAGAATTTATTTCTTATCATTCCATAGACTCGACTGCAGATTTAGCACAAGAAAAAGGTACATACATGCATTTCCCTGGATCAATGTGGTCTAAGGGGTTTGTTCCATACGACACAATGGAACTATTAGAAAAAAGCAGAAACTCATCACCGAAAGATGCAAGCATCGCAGGATTAGATAAACTTAAAAATCGAATTGAATCGAAAATCGAAACTATTTCAGATCCTGAACTTAAAGAAATTTACGCAGCAGTAAAGGAACTAACAGCAATTTTTGCAAAGCCTTCGGAAGTATCAGCTGTAGATGAATCTAATTCATTATTAAAGCAAAACAGAAGCAAAGACCTAAACTGGGATTCATTAAAAGAAAAAGTCAAGAAAGGAGTTCGAAACGCAACGGTTATGGCTATTGCACCAAATGCATCAACTGGTTTAGTCTTAGGAACATCTCCTGGGATAGATGTAAGATTCTCACAAATCTTTAGTAGAGCAACTAGTAGAGGAAAGTATTTAGATATCA
>CAZYSE010000010.1:0-28264 GCA_964650085.1 uncultured Candidatus Saccharibacteria bacterium
AATCTTCTAGTGCCGCAAGTATTCTCTAAAGCAACCGATCATATTCAAGAGCAAATTGATTTAGTGAAAGAAATCGAAGAAAAAGGGTTTGCCTATAAAATTACTGACGGAATTTATTTTGATACAATAGCATATGAAGCAGCGGGAAATACGTATGGTGAGCTTTCAAACTTAGATCAAATTAAAGAAGGTGCTCGAGTAGAAATAAATCCTGAGAAAAGAGATGCAAGAGATTTTGCATTATGGAAATTTTCACCAGCGAATGAGACACGAGACATGGAGTGGGAAAGCCCATGGGGAAAAGGGTTCCCGGGTTGGCACATTGAATGTTCTGCTATGAGCATGAAATATTTAGGCGATCAATTAGACGTTCACATCGGAGGAGAAGACTTGCGATCAACCCATCATCCTAATGAAATTGCTCAAAGCGAAGCCGCAACGGGAGTAAAACCATTTACAAATTTTTGGATGCACGGAGCATTTCTGCTTGTCGACAATGGGAAAATGGGAAAAAGCTTAGGAAACGCATACCGAATTACAGATATTATTGAAAGAGGGTTTGATCCAATGGCTTTGAGATATTTTTATCTTGGAGGCCACTACAGAAAACAGTTAAATTTTACTTGGGACGCTATCGAAGCCTCTAGCAATGCTTATACAAAGCTTGTAAATCTTTTACGGGAATGGGCTGCAAATGTTGAACATACAGAATACTTCAGAATACATACCGACTACAAAATTAAGTTTACTGAAGCAATAAATGATGATTTAAACATGCCTCAGGCGCTTGCAGTACTTTGGGAAGTTGCAAAAGATCAAAGTTTAGATGCAGAAACTAAGATTTCAACTCTTCTTGATTTCGATAGAGTATTAGGACTAAAGCTCGAAGAAGCACTTTCTCAACCAGAAGAATATTCTTTGGAAGTAAAAGCATTGCTAATAGAAAGAGAGCAAGCAAGAACCGAGAAAAATTGGAGCAGAGCAGACGAGATTCGAAATATTTTGGTAGAGCAGTTTGGAGTAGAGATCAAAGACAAAGCTTAGGATTAAATCCTATGATAAAATATTTGTGATTAAACAATATCTATGGAGGTACTTACAGTTTCAGAAACTAAAGTTGATGAAATATCTGCATTGAGTGTAGAGGCAGTGAATAAGGCAACTGGCGAAAACTTTCCTGCAAATATCTTAGAATCTGGCGACAGAGAAAAAGTGTTTCTTTATAAACTCGCCCGCCTTTTTGCGTATATCAGACAAAAAGCGGATGAGAGTAATGTTGCCGTATTCGAAGCTACAACACCCGATACATTTATAGATAAAGACTCAACTCCATTACAAAATTCTAAAACTATAATTACATACTTGATGAATATTTACATAGAATCTTTTCTACCCCTAGACCAGCAAGAATATGCCAAAAGAGAACTTATAGACGATGTGTTTAATTTTCTTAAGCTTGACCCGAGTACGACTTTGGCTTACATAGCAAGCATATCCGATAAAGCTCAAAATATGATTCTAGATTTATTTGGCGCGTTTCTTCAACTTCGTAACTCAAGTGAAGTTACAGAATCAATGTCGAAATGGGCAAACGCTACACGAATGTCAGACACCGTACATAATTCTATAAATGAATTAAATCGGGTGCACTCTAAAGTTCAAGTACATAAAAAATACATAGAGCGATCCTCTAGTAGATAACACAGTGTCCTAGATTCATCTGGTGGTGTATATGCCTGAGAAAAAAGTTGCTTGAAAGATATGCTTTAGAGTTTGCAATACTCACAATCTTTACATACAGGATAAGCTTCAGATCCATTAAATTCCAAGCTCGAGATTCTAGAATATACATCAACTATCTTTTCTTTTAGTGCTGCTACATCTTCGTCCAAAATTGGAAGAGATACTTTTACAAACTTAGTATCTTTCTTTTTTAGGAAATCCACACAGGCTTCTTTGATTGTATACTTCTTGCCGTTTTGATTTGATGCAAATGAAGAGTCCAAATCTCCAAGCAACTTGTAGAACACTAACTGGTTGAATATTCCGCCTTCCGAATTCTTAGTATTTCCTCTTATTTCGTTCTCTGTTTTAGGAGATGATGTCTTGTAGTCAACAACTCTTACTAAGTAACTCCCGTCAGAGCTTTGTGCTATTTCCTCAACTTTATCTACTTTACCTGTAAGCGGAATATCCTTACCTTCAATATTAAGAACAATGTTTTTTATTCCAAAGTTATACTCAACCTCAAGCGGGGCAGCAAATTCAAACTCGTAATTCTTAAAGTATTCTTCGAGAATAACCTTTCCTTCGTCTAGGATTTCTTGATAAACATCTTTATAAACTAATTGATGCTTTAAACTTCTTTCTAATTCAAATAACATAAATTGTACGTCCTTTTTTTCTCCAGTTTTGAGGGTTCTAAAAAAGCTCTCTAACGCGCTGTGGACAGCCGTTCCGAGCACTAAACTTTTTTCAAAAGGTTCGGGGATTTGAAGGATTCTTCTATACAAAAACTTCTTAGGACATTCAATATATTCGTTTAAGGCTGATGCCGATAGTTTGAATTTTCCGATTTCTTTACTAATAAATTCTTTAGCTTTTTCTGATTCCAGAGTAACTTTTACATTTTTATGTGTATTGAGTAGAGTTTCTTTAGTCACTTCAATTAAACTATCCGTTGGAACTTTTTCTATCAATCCGCTATCTATTTCGAAAATAAATTGAGATGGGTTCTTTTCTTTTGCATCGTTATCCAACTGATAAATTTTTGAATATGTGATGTATACATGATCTTTTGCACGAGTTAATGCTACATAGAACAACCTTCTTTCATCTTCTGAACCACTAGAAACAGCTTCCTCTGCTTCAGTTTCTAAAACCTCGTCCGAGCGGAAGAATATTTCCTTAGGTAACTTAATAATTTTTCTATCCGTTTGATTTCCCCATTTCTTGTCTACACAACTTACAATAAAAACGTGTTCGAATTCTAATCCTTTAGATGAATGAGCTGTTCTCAAAACTACTGCTTCTTTTTTTGTGCCAAGTTCTGGTTCTGCAATTGAAATGTTATTTTCCTTCATTAACTCTAAGTCACTAATCAGCTCCTCAATTGTCATATCAGGACTAACACGATTTAAAGATCTTACATATTTCAGTAGAGCAGAGAATGCGTTTACGTCTTCTAAAGAAAATTCATCCTGTTTCAATAGATACTTAGAAAATCCGACATCTAGAGCAAATTTATGTAGAACATTGTACAGACTATCATTACGAACTTCTTTACTATAGCTAAATAGCAAATTTAAGAATGATTCAATTTTTTCAAACGTATTGAATCTTGCTTTATCCTCATCCGTTAATGTTTTAGCAAGTTCCATAAATGGTTTTCTAGTTTCTTTTCTCAGTTTATTGAACATGAACAAATCGAATTCATGAATCTGCAAGAAGTTAAAGTTCATTGCCGTGAAAAGAGCATTGTCGTAGTTTGAAGTTGAATCTGCATTCAATAACTTTATTAAAGTTATAAATTGTCTGACCACTTTCTCGTCTAAAGCGTTACCTCCCTTTTGTAAATCGAATGGAATTTTTGCCTCTTCTAGAAGTTCAACAATTACTTCAGCATCTTTGTTGTTTCTAAAGATAACTGTAATCTCGGAGGGAGATGTCCCTTTTCGCAATAGATCTCCAATCTTCTTAACTACCCATGCATTTTCAAAGTCATTATTTGCAAATTCTAAAACTTCAATTGGAAAGCTAGCTTCATTTTTTTTAGCCACTAAGTTTTTATCAACTTCCGGTATTAGTTTAGAAAGCCTGTTCTGGTTTTTATCAATTACGGATGAGGAAGCGTCTAAAATAAGTTGAGTCGATCTGTAATTATTATTAATTGAGATTGGCTTCACGCCCTCAAACATCGTTGTAAAATCCAGCAGGTTCTGAACATTTGCGCCTTGAAAACGATAAATTGCTTGATCGTCATCACCAACTGCAAATATGTTTGGTGATTTATCAAAAGAACCTAAAAGTTGTATCACTTTGTTCTGGGAACCATTTGTATCTTGATATTCATCAACCAGAATAAACTGAAATTTTTCTTGATAATGGGATAGTAATGTTTCATCTTCTTCAAAAGCCTTGATTACAAAAAGAATCATATCTTCGTAGTCGTATAAGCCTTCTTGTTCAAGTGTCTCCACGTACATTTTGTACACTGTAGCAACTTCTGTATTTTTTTGAGCAGCTTCTAGCTCTTTATTCCAATCAGATGTAGGCTTTCCCGTTTTCTTGTTCAGCTTTGGATTCGCTTGAACTATTTCGTAAATTTCTTTGGTGAGTTGAACGAATTCATCAGGAAAAATACCCTCCATTTTCAAAGTCTTAAATGAGTCGAGTAGAGCACCTTGGTATTTATACTTTTCGTAAAACGGTCGTATTTTATAACCGCCGTCCTTTTCTGGAAGTGCATCGATTATCTGCTTGATGATTTTAATTCGAGTCAGATCATCTAAGCGGCTTAATTCTTTTACTTTAATAAACTTTTCCGGGAATGTTCCAATTACCTCGTTACAAAAACTATGGTAGGTATGAAGTCGAACATTATAGGCATCTGCACCAATAAATGTAGTCAATCTTTTTCGCATTGCAGCAACTCCAGCCTCGCTGTAAGTTAAGCAAAGAATATTTTGTGGTGATGCGTCTGTTGTTTGAAGAATATTTGCGATTCTTAGAGCAAGCATCTGTGTTTTTCCTGTTCCTGGTCCGGCGATTACAAGTACAGGACCATAAATTGATTGGACAGCTAACTGTTGTTGGGGATTAAGTTTTGAAATTGCTTCTTCGAGTTCTGACATTTGAATATTATATCACTTGGGGAAAGTGGTGACTTTGTATTGGGGTACATTATTGTGCCTAGAAACAAACAAAGTGACTAGGTACGGAGACCTAGTCACGCCACACGATTGTGACCGAGTGCGGAGACCCAGTCACACAACAGATTGGGGCTCAATTCTCTGTTTGGTGGGTTAAGGTCTTCGTACCCTTCAGCGGGTTCAGGTCTCCGTACCTGAACCCAATGCGTATTTGTACCACGACACATAGAAAAAAATCCGTCATTATTAGAAAATCAATTATTTAACAATCCATAATGCCTTCACACCGAGTATCTAAAGAACTCACCCAAGAAACATACTTTGTAACTATGACCATCAAGAACTGGGTTTACATTTTAGACAGATTTGAACGATGGGACTTATTATCATCAACTTTAAAGTTTTATCAAAAAACTAGAAATTTAAAACTTTACGCTTTTGTATTTATGCTCAATCACATTCACTTCATCGCTCAATGTGATGACATGATTGCTTTTATTCGTGATTTCAAGAAATACACTACGCGAGTTTTTGAACAAAACATCGCTATTACTGAACCTAACTTAATTAAAAGATTCTTAAACGATGAAAAGCATTTTACGTTATGGGACAAAACTAATATGCCGATTCAGCTTCACACACGGAAGTATTTTCTTGAAAAGTATAACTATATTGTAAATAATCCAGTGAAGAGAGGGTATGTAGTTGTTCCTGAACATTGGTATTGGAGTTCAGCTAATGAGTATTGTGAATTGAAGGTTGCTGAGATTCTTGAGTAATGGGAGCAGGTGCGGAGACCTGCTCCCACAAAAGGGGCCGATAATCTAAACTTCTGCGTTTAGAGAGTCGGTGACTGACTCCTGGAATTGAGGTTTTGCGGGCACATACTTCCCTCCAAGGACTGCGGCCTTGACTAATTCGACAACCATCCCCCGGTGAATAGGCGTATCTCTGAATATAGATTTCAGATTAGTTATAGCTTGATTTACAAGTAAATCGTTAGGAACGTAGCTTTTTGGATCAATTAAAGCTTCTATGGATTCTCTAAATCCAAGACGTTGAGTAACAGCTGCATCTACTGCAGCTGTTACTCGCTCATCTAACATCCCATGTCTTCTATCAGCACCTGTGTCCATTTATTTCGCAGCTACTCCTAATACTTTATCCATGATATTTCTTGGAACTTCTGCGTAGTGGCTAGGTTCCATATTTCCTGCAGCTGTACCAGATGTTAGGTTTCTTAAGTCAGAAATGTATCCGAATAATTCTCCTAATGGTGCTTCTGCAATGATTTCCTTTGTCTTTCCTCTTTGTAGAAGGTTCTTGATAATTCCTCTTCTGGATGAAAGATAACCAGTAACAGCTCCTACGTGCTCTTCTGGAGCATTGATTGTAACTTTCATGATAGGTTCTAGTAATACTGGATTACAAACCTTCATAGCGTTTTTGATTCCGTAGTAGGCACAAGATTTGAATGTGTCTGTATTAGAGTCAACATCGTGATATGTTCCGTCTGTAATTTCAGCTTCGATATCAACAACTGGGTATCCTCCTAAAGGTCCAGCTGTAATAGATTCCTGGAATCCTTTGTCGATAGCAGGGATGTATTCTCTTGGAATAGCTCCTCCTCTGATTGAGTCGATAAACTTGTATCCTTCTCCTCTTTCTCTTGGTCTTAGTGTCATATCGATATCAGCATACTGTCCAGCTCCTCCGGATTGCTTCTTTAACAATTCTCTATGTCTTCCTTCTGTTGTAATTGTTTCTCGGTAAGCAACTTGTGGTTTACCAACGTTTACTTCAATTCCGTATTCTCTTTTTAGAATGTCAATTTTGATATCTAAGTGAAGTTCTCCAACTCCAGCAATGATAACTTGACCAGTCTCTTTGTCAGTTTCAAATTTGAAAGTAGGGTCTTCAGATGCAAGTTTAGCTAAAGCCTCTGATAATTTCTCTTGGTCTGATTTAGTCTTTGGTTCAATTGCAAATCTAACAACTGGCTCAGGGAAATCAATTCCTTCTAAGATCATAGGTGCCTTTTCGTCTGAAATTGTTTCTCCGGTTCTTGTGTCTTTAAATCCTACAATAGCAGCAATATCTCCTGCTTTTACTTCCTTAACTTCTTCTCTGTGGTTTGCGTGCATCAAAATAATTCTACCAACCCTTTCCTTGATGTCCTTTGTACTATTGTAAACGTAAGTTCCTGATTGTAATTTACCTGAGTAAACTCTAAAGAAAGCTAGGTTTCCAACATGTGGGTCAACTGCTAATTTGAATACTAATCCAACAAATGGGTCGTTTTCAGTCATTTCTCTTTGCAACATTTCTCCTGTATCAGGATTCATTCCTGGAATCTTTCCTTTTAATGCAATTTCATCATGTGTTTCTGGATTTTCGTATGTATTGTACTTGTCCAATGGAGATGGAAGGTACTTGCAAACGTTGTCCAACATAGCTTGTACGCCTTTGTTCTTCAAAGATGAACCAGCCATAACTGGGAATAATTTTGATTCTAGAACCGCAGCTCTAACTCCTGCTTCTAATTCGTCTGCAGAAATTTCTTGTCCCTCTAGATATTTAGTTGCAATATTGTCATCTGCGTCTGCAACAACTTCGATAAGTTTGTTTCTCCATTCAAGTGCTTTCTCTTTGTAAGCATCTGTAACTGGGTGCACATCTATGTCTTTTCCTTCATCATCTCTGTGAATTCTTTCTTCCATTCTTACTAAGTCAACAATTCCCTTGAATTCGTTTTCTACTCCTACAGGAATTGAAATTGGAACAGCTTTATCAGATAAGTGGTCAACAATTGAAGCGTATGATTTGTAGAAGTCAGCTCCGATATTGTCCAATTTGTTGATGTAACACATTCTTGGAACTCTGTATTTTTCTGCTTGGAACCATACCTTTCCAGATTGTGGCTCAACACCCATCTTACCGTCGAATACAACGATAGCTCCGTCAAGAACTCTAAGAGATCTTTCAACCTCAGCTGTAAAGTCAACGTGACCTGGTGTATCAATAATGTTAATTCTGTATAGTTGATTTTCGTAATCCCAGAAAGCAGTTGTAGCAGCTGACTGAATAGTGATTCCTCTTTCTCTTTCCTGATCCATGAAGTCCATTTCTGCAGCTCCTTCGTGAACCTCTCCTAATTTGTGCTTTCTACCTGTAAAGAATAGAATTCTCTCTGTGGTTGTAGTCTTTCCAGCATCCACGTGAGCGATAATACCTATATTTCTATAGAACTTGGTGTCTTTCACCTTTGTGTAGTCAATTACGCCTGCCATAAAATATTTATAATATCTTTAAATAGATTGAAATTAATGTTGTTGAAACGTGTCTTATTATATTGAAAAATAAGGGATTTGGCAAGATACTGTTAATCTGAAGAATTCACATTACTAATTCTAAATTTCTTCAATTTCCTGAAGCTGAAAGTAATCGTTAGTTCCTCGTGGTAGACTTGTATTGGTTTCTGTTAGTACATGGAAACCCTTAAACTGTTCAGAATACTGAACATGCTCCTTACTATTATTGTATTAGTTCTTGCGGCTTATATTGTAGTCCTCCCCTCTATACCAGAAATAGCCTTTGCTATGAACTCTAATGAATACAAGGGATATACCTACAATTCGCTGCAAGCTTTTGAAGCAGTTGGTCCACGAGCCTCCATGCTACCAGAAATTCCTGGCGAAAATAGACTTGTAATCCCCGAAATATTTGTAAATACTCTCATTAATGAGGGTGCTGACGAATCGGCATTACTTAAGTTAGGAATGTGGCGTAGACCTAATACGAGTACACCCGATAAAGGTGGAAATACTGCAATAGCGGGGCACAGGTTTCTACATACAAGAGGTACCGATACGTTTTATCACTTAGAAAAAGTAGAAATTGATGATGTAATTCTTGTGTATTGGGAAGGAATAGAATATGTATATAAAGTTTTTGAAATTGTTGAGGTTACTCCAGATCAAATTGAAATTGAATATAACACTGCAGATCCTATACTTACTTTATATACCTGCACACCTTTATGGACATCCGAAAAGAGACTAGTAGTGAAGGCAACCCTACAGTCAAGAAACAACTTATAGTTGAAAGCTTAAAATTTGTAACTTTAATGACTCTTTTAGTTGTGGCAATTATATATATTATTCGCCATTCCTACTAATCTATTCATTTTGCTTTATATTTTCTGATTTCAGAAACTACAACAGGAACAACATAAACACTCGCAACTGTCGCTACTAATACAATTCCTATAGTGCTACTTATTACATAATCTCCGCTGGTTCCCGCTAGCGATCCACCCGTTGAACCTCCCGTTCCTGTACCAGTTCCTGAAACAGCACATGCAGGTACAATAATCGTTGTAGAACTTAAAGTCACAGCGCCGTTTCTGGCCAATAATCGACCATTTACATTAGAGCTACCGTTATCAGCAATAGAGGTTAATGCCAATATACTTCCAACAAAAGTTGTAGTTGTACCCAGGGTTGCTGAACTAGTTACTTGCCAAAAAACATTACAAGCTTGCCCCCCATTGATCATCTGTACCACACTGTTAGAAGCTGTTACTAAATCTGCTGATGCTTGAAATATAAAGACTGCATCAGGATCTCCTTGCGCATCCAAAGTTAGAGTACCTATTAAGTTTGCTGTTGCTGCTGTACCAAATGAATAGACTCCTGGAATTAAAGTCTGTCCTCCAAGTTGATTATCTGCAGCAACCAATGCCGTTGTTACCGGCTGTCCTGCAGCGTCAATATAAGCAGCGGTTAAATCATTCTTAGCATTAGTTAATAATCCTGGATTATTAACCGAACCTCCTGGACCAGTTCCATTCACATCGTAGATAGTTCCAATAACCTCTGCGGCTGTTAACCCAGCATAGTTGCTACCTGCTGCAGGACTAAGACCAACGTCTCCGGTAATATTTGATAATGGAATATTAGTCACAGCCGTACCAGCTAAAACAGCAAAACTCGTAGCAGTGCCTAAGTTAACTTGAGTAGCCGCTTTAACAATTCCAGACATACTCAGTGTAACAACAACAGCCATCAGACCAACAGAAATTCTACGTAGGTTCATGCAAATAAAAATAATATATAGTTATTAAGGTACGTCTTATAGTATTACAATTACTTTACTCTTATATGCGTGACTTTTCAATACCTAGCTCTCGGGAAAGCATTGTCTGTAAATATTTTTAGCGAACAAAGCGCGCTATCCGCCCAGGGGCTCCGATTTGGCTTAGTTTTTGAAGAATATCCTATAGAATTTCATCAAATACGGGGTTATATACAGCTCTAAACAAACCTAATCTCAAACCCAAACATGCCCATACTGCAGGAAGCGGTGACAGTTGTACCTGGTTTTTGTGGCAGAAGCTGAATCTCAGTTTCTCCAGTCGTTGGTAAATATTTTTGATACTTAATAGAAGGAATAAACAATGCAGCTGAGCAGTCCAGAGTGTTCTTGGTTACTATCTTAAGAATTGTTGGGACATCAGCTTTAGCTTCTGTAATGCTTGGGGTATAACCATTTTTTGCAAACACCTCTACAATTTGGAAATTACCATATGGTGTTGCTTTTGCAGATATCTGATTAGAATTTTTTGATATGACTGTAAATCCTGCGATTAGGACTAAAACTATGGGGATTAAATACAACCAGTTTTTCATATACTTATTACTCTAAAACTCTTACCATATTTCATATTCTATCACGTACTTTACGAAATCAAATACGAGAGTATAATGTTGCTGATTATTAAAAAAATATGGGTAATAAATTCTTTTCACAAGATCCTTCAAACTTTACTACGGGTGACCAGGTTGGTATGCTAGGACGTAATATTGACGTCGATGATTGTGGTTCGGATATGGCCACTACTTTAGATGGAGTACCTAATCACCAAGTATATCAACAATTTCTAAGAGTCCTGAGTGGCTTTGAAACAACTGATCCTGCACTACTTGAAAACTCGAAGCATACAATTCGAGCAATTCTAGGTTTACGCAACTGGGCAAATGACAGAAGTGTCTACCTAAATTCGGTTCACTTGAGAACATTCACTTATGCCTATATGCGAGCAAAGGCCAGATCTGCAGCGGAACAAACCATAGAAGATAAAGTTAATCTTAAAATTGTTGAAGTTCTTGGAGTTGAAGAACATACCATGTCTCTTTTGCGTGCATACTTGAACGCTTCAACTGAATACGCTGAGTACCAAAAAGGGTCTTTATTTGAAAAACAGGAGCATGCTCGAGCATCTAGAGAAAATTCAGAGTTCTAAGTCAAGGAATTTTCTTGTACCTCCTATCTCCTCTAGTGTAAAGTGTACTAGAACAGAATTTAGGTTTTAGAAATTGGAATTTAGAATTTTAATTTATTATGTACTACTCGAAAACGCCCGATCAAGTTCTAATCGAATTCAACACAAAACGAAACGGGCTTTCTTCAACAGAAAGACTTCGGAGATTATCCTCCGATGGAAAAAATCTCGTAGAAAGCAAACAGAAAAATAGGTTTCTCGAGATACTCAGATCACAAATCTTCAATTTATTAGTGTTTGTTTTACTAGCTGCCGCTTTACTATCATTTTTAACTAACCATGCCGCCGATGCAATCGTAATTTTGGCTGTGATCGTAATAAATACTACTGTTGGATTTGTTCAAGAATATAGAGCAGAGAAGGCTTTAGAATCTTTAAAAAAGCTTTTAGTTAGAAAAAGCAAAGTAATGGTAGAAGGCCAAGTTGTAGAAGTTGATTCAGAAACGTTAGTAAAAGGAGATATAGTTGTGATCGAAGAAGGTGACATAATTCCTGCTGATGGAAGAATCCTGCAAGCAACACTTTTAAAAACCAATGAATCTGCACTAACTGGAGAATCGTTACCAATAGATAAAGATATTGTAGTACTCGACGGCAATTTAACAATTGGCGAACAAAAAAACATGCTTTTTAGCAGTACACTTTGTGTTTCAGGTAGAGCAGAGTTTGTTGTAACGGCAACAGCTTTAGATACTCAGGTTGGACAAATAGCGGAAGATCTAGAGTCAATTGACGAAGGGGACTCGCATTTCAATAAAATTACTACAAAGCTCACACAACAAATGGGCGTAATAGCCCTGCTTGGAGCGATGCTGATACTTTTTATTGGTTACTTTGTTTATCGTTACGAATTCACGGAAATATTTTTGTTCTCCTTAGCTTCATTAGTTTCTTCAATTCCAGAAGGATTACCTGCAATTCTCACAATAGTTTTGGCGATTGGTTCTTATCGAATGTCTAGACAGAAAGCGATCGTTAGACGGTTGTCCTCTACAGAGACTCTAGCCTCGGTAAATATTATTTGCACGGATAAGACTGGAACTTTGACTGAAAATAAACTTAAAGTAGAATATTTAATTCTGAATACTCCGGAGTTAGAAGTATTAGATCTAAATGCACTACCTAAAGAACAATCAGATTTATTTGAGAATAGTTTGATGATTTCGTACTACTCAAACGGCTCAAAAACTGCCGAAGAAACTGGTGGTCAACCGCTTGGAGATCCGACAGAGCTTGCTTTGAAAATATTCGCAATTAATCAATTACCCGAAAAGAAACTAAAAGTTATTGAGGATATCCCATTTTCTTCTGATAGAAAATTCCGCGCAACAAGAGTGATAGATGGAAATGCTGAAAAACTTTTTGTAGTTGGTGCGCCAGAAAAAATAATTGAGATTTCTTCTTCGACAGAAGAAGAAGCTAAAAAAATGTACGAAGCTATTGCTTCACTAAGTTCAAAAGCTTTACGTGTTTTGGCTCTTGGGGAGTCTGAAAATGTTGAATCTCTAGATTCTATTGATCAGATTAAAATCATCGGGTTTGTAGCAATGAGAGATCCTATCAGAGAAGGGGTCAAAGAAGCAGTCGCTCAAGCTAAAAGAGCCGGGATTAGAACTATTATGATGACTGGCGACCACATCGAAACTGCAAAGGCCATTGCTATTGATTGTGGAATAATTGAAACATCCGACAGTGCAATTTCAGAAAAAGAGTTGGCAAAATTTGGAGATGAAGAATTTGATAATGTTGTTAGAAATGTAAACGTGTTTGGTAGACTTTCGCCTTCGACAAAACTAAAAATTCTTCAAGTACTTCAAGCCCAAGGGAATGTAGTTGCGATGACTGGAGATGGAGTTAATGATGCACCCGCACTTAAGCAAGCAGATGTTGGAATTTCGATGGGTCAAAATGGAACAGAAACCGCCCGAGAATCGAGCGATATTGTATTAGCCGATGATAATTACGCCACAATTATTCACGCGGTTTCGGAAGGAAGGTTAGTGTTTCAAAACATTAGAAGAGCAAGCGCTTTTTTGATAACTACAAACGTTGCGGAGCAAATTACGATAATAACTACTTTGCTTTTTGGATTGCCCTTGCCATTACTCGCAGCTCAGATCTTATGGTTAAACTTAGTAACCGATGGAGTCAATGATTTTGCACTTGCTACAGAAAAAAGCCATGGTACCGAACTATCAAAAGGGCCTAGAAATAAAGATGAGAACATTTTGAATTATTCTATCCTGCGTCAGGTTTTAATATTTTCGACCATTATGGCAGTACTCACACTGCTATTTTTTACAAATGGATTGAGTATCTCTCAAGAGTACGCACGAACCGAGGCATTTCTGGTCATGTCGTTTACTCAACTGTTCAGTGCTTTAAACTTTAGATCGTTTACAAAGTCACTATTTAAAATTGGCGTTTTCAGCAACAAATATGTTGTACTGGGAGTAACTATATCCGGTATTCTTACATTTCTAGCAGTTGCTACACCTTTCCTAAGAAATTTTCTTAGGTTCGAAGAAGTTACTTTTGATAGAATACTTTTGATCTTTGCGTGTTCATCTTTAGTGTTTATTGGAGGAGAAATTTCAAAAAGATTAATTCGTAAAAACTCATTTTAAATTTAAAAATACATTATGAAAGCAGCCGTTTATGATAAATATGGTGGTCCAGAAGTTTTACACATTGTAGATGTTGAGAAGCCAACACCGGGACCAAAAGATCTTTTGGTAAAGTTAGATTCAGTTTCTGTAACTGTCGCTGACAGTAGAATTCGAGGTGCTAACTTTCCTCCGGGCTTTGGATTTTTCGCAAGACTAATATTTGGAATGTTTAAACCCAAAAATAGAATATTAGGAAGTAGTTTTTCTGGTGTTGTAGAGTCTATAGGGAGCGAAGTAACAAAGTTTAAAATTGGGGATGAAGTTTTGGGTATGAATGGGTTAAAAATGTCTGCGTATGCAGAATATCTAACAATCTCCGAAAGCTCTTCAGTGATTTTAAAGCCCATTGAGATCACTCACGAAGAAGCTGCTGGATTTAGCTTTGGCGGAACTACTGCGTTATTCTTTATCCGAGATCAAGCTAAAATAAAGCATGGCGACTCAATTCTAATCAACGGTGCTTCTGGTGCTGTTGGCACAAACGCAATTCAACTTGCAAAATATTATGGCGCTGAAGTTACTGCAATTTGCAGCTCCAAAAATATTGAATTAGTTAAAGAACTCGGAGCTGATCATGTGACAGATTACACAAAAGAAAACTTTCTAGACTCAAATACAAAATACGATGTAGTTATGGATGCGGTTGGAAATATTTCTATACCCGAAGCAAAAAAAATATTGAAAGATGTAGGAACATATTTATTAGTTGTTGCTGGAATAGGCAGGACAATCAATGCTGCCTTTAATAAGAGAGGAGGTCAAAAGGTTTTAGACGGATCTGCACCTGAAAAAAAATCAGACTTGGAATTTTTAGCTAATCTTGTAAAAGAGAAAAAGTTGAAAGTTGTAATCGATAAAGTTTTTCCCTTTAAAGATATCGTGAAAGCACACACTCATGTGGATTCAGGACGAAAAGTTGGGAATGTAATCTTAAAGATTACAACTTGATTGAGCAGACTTTAGTAAACTAATCCTTTCTCAATAAGTAAAGGAAGTATTTCATCTTGCAAAGTCCCGGTTAGTTCATGGGTAGCATTTTCGTATTCTGCTTTGCCTAGCCACAAAAATTCTTCAGTTTTATCTTCTGGATTTAATTGAGGCTCGCCTTCTACATTTACAATGTAGAACCTAACATCAAAGTATCGTTTTGGTTCGTTATGGGTTGGTTGTGCTTTATATTCGACCAGGAATTCGCTAGAAACTAAGTCACACATGCATTCTTCTTTGATTTCCCTTCGTAGACAATCTTCGTCACTTTCGTCGGGATCTATTTTTCCACCTAGTGCTTTAAAAAAGTTATCTCCTGTTCCTCTTACTACCAAAACCTTACCGTCTTTTATCCAAAGCGCAGACATTTTTGTAAATGATATTTCCATACCTTATGTGATAATAGTTATTGAATCTTATCATATTAAAAATTTCATGTCGTATTCAAACCATTGGAAACTCCAGAAAACATCCAAAAACTTTACAGACATTGGGAATATCATACTCGAGAACCCATATGGAACCATAAAAACTCCGTATCTCCTGAGTTGAAACAAGTTATTGCTTTTGCCAACGAAAGAATGAAAATTTGGCAAAAGAAGATAAGGGGAGAAAACCTTCCGTACACTTCTGACCCAATTTTAAGAGATTATCGTTTCTGCAATATTTACCGAGAGCTAGATAAACAAACAATCGAAATTCATAAACTATTAAATCCGCTTCGTGACAACTTCGTCCTATGGTTATTAAATCTAGCGTTTACAAGATTTCTCTGCAATACAGAAACTTTTAAAAAAGTAGGGCTACTAGATTTTGATCAAGAAGATAATTTGAAAGCCTATAATGCTCTGTTAAATTTACCTGCACCTAAATACGGATCAGCATATGTTTTCCCCATAAGTGTTATACAACGAAGTAAATTCAATACACGCGAAAAGTTCTTAACACTATATCTTCCGATGATTATGACGCAAGTGGCAAGCGAAATCCAAAATCTTGAAAACAGCGGCGTAGTTGAAGCTTTAGAGATAGTTCTACCAGTTTTTGGTTTTAATTTTAAATTCCATTGGACCGAAATACTAATAGATGTGGCGTATCAATTCCCAGAAAAGATTAATTTGTTCAAAAGATTTCATATAGGCCCTGGATCTATTCCGACAATGAAAATTCTTTCGGACGAAAACCCAGAAGATACTTTAATGCAATTAGTTTCAACAAAACTAGACAACTTCAGTTATTTAGAATACAAAGGTAAGACAGTTTGGCTTTCAGCAGAAAATTGGGAGGGAATGGGGTGTGAATTCCGTAAGTATTCTAACTTAAAAAATGGTGAAGGCAGGAAGCGATTATACAAATAGTTCTCAGCTCTCGGTTTTCAGATTTCAGATTTCAGATTTCTTTTTTGACTGTTATCATATAAATTGTCGCTTTATTTTTAAAACAAAAACATGTGTGGAATATTTGGATATGCTGGTAAGGATTCTGCTGCTAAAGTAATCATAAACGGACTAAAACGATTGGAGTACAGAGGCTACGACTCTTGGGGCGTAGCAATAGTTCCCACATTCATTGAGGGATCTCCTTATATCAATCTGGCAAAACATATTGGTAAAATTGGAGAAGTGTCCGCTGATAATTTATTTCAAGTTGATTCCCACATAGGAATTGGACACACAAGATGGGCTACTCATGGTGGTGTAACCGATGTTAACGCACACCCTCACTTTTCTACAGATAAAAGCTTTGTCCTTGCGCAAAATGGAATAGTTGAAAACTATCAAGAACTAAAAGCTGAACTAATTTCTAAAGGTTACGAGTTTATTTCTCAAACTGATACAGAAATTATCGTACGATTAATTGAAGATGAACTTAAAAATGGTGCTAGTGGTTTACACGATGCAGTTAGAGATGCGTTTCTAAAACTTACTGGAAGAAACACAATCATCGTTTTGGACAAAAATAACAATCATATTATTGCTGTTAGAAATGGTTCTCCATTAGTTATCGGGGTTGGTGAAGAAGAAGTTATTATTGCATCCGACACACTTTCATTTGCTGATAGAACAAACAAAGTGATTCTTGTTGAGAATTTTCAAATGATTGAATACAAAGAAGGAACAACTAAACTTTACGATGTAAAAACTAATGCAGAACTTGAAATGAGTGTTACTGAATTAGATCAAGAAGATACAAAAGTCGAGAAAGAAGGGTACGATCATTTTATGATCAAAGAGATAGTAGAGCAGAGGTATACAGTAAATGAAGCAGTCCACTACACTCTCGAAGAACTGACGCCGTTTTTGGAACGAATTAAAAACTCAAAAGGCAAAGTTTATACAGTTGGTGCAGGAACTGCTGGGTTTGCTGCAATGCAAATTGCATACTTCTTAAGGAAGTTTGGTAAGGTAAATGCAACAGAACTGAAAGCCTACGAAATGCAAAGTTACAAAGATTTATTCACACCAGAAGACACTTTGATCGCCGTTAGTCAAAGTGGAGAAACTGCAGATACAATCGAAGCAATCGAATTTGCAAAAGAAAAAGGAACAAAGATTGCAAGCATAGTGAATATGTTAGGTTCTACAATAACAAGAATTTCTGACTTTCAGTTTTTCTCTAGATCAGGTCCAGAAATTTGTGTAGCATCTACAAAAGCTTTTACAGCACAGTCAGCTTGGGGACTACTTGTTGCGATGAGTTTAAATAATCAATTTGAAGAAGCTAAGCAAGTAATAAAAAATTTAAGTAAAAATCTACAAAAGTTTTTTGAAGGAAACGACTTCATAGAGATTAAAACTTTAGCAGATAAATTGAAAAATGAAGAACACTTTTTTGTATTAGGAAAAGGTCAAAATTTCGTGGTTGCACTTGAAGGTGCTTTGAAAGTAAAAGAAATTACTTACAAACATTTTGAAGGATTTGCCGCAGGCGAATTAAAACACGGAGTAATTGCGCTTATCGATCAAGGTACTCCTGTATTTGGAATTATTTCTGAGGATGAAAATAAAGCAGATTTACTAAGCGCACTTGCAGAAGTAAAAGCTCGAGGTGGATACACTATTGGAGTAGCTAAAGAGAATAACGAACTTTTTGATTATTTCATTCAGACGATTGATGGTAAGGCGGCTGATTCGATTGCAAATGTTGTGCCGTTTCAACTACTTTCGTATTTCATGGCGCTTGAGCTTGGGAATAGTCCAGACAAACCACGTAATTTAGCAAAAAGCGTTACAGTCAAATAGGTATTGGGTTATGGGTATAGGCACAGGTAATTGGTCGTAGATATTAGAAATTAGAATTTCCTTTCACAGTCTGATAGAATAACTAAACATTTTACAAACAAATATGTATTCAAAAGTTAAAGCAAAATTGTTATCACGAGAATTTATTTTGTTTTTTGTTGGTGGTGTATCTGCATTCTTATTAGACTTCGGACTGCTTTATTTTCTGGTTTATGTTCTGAGCTTTCATCCCATATTATTTGGCTTTATTTCAGTTTCAAACCTAACATCTGCAACTATTGCTGTAACCTACAACTTTTTTTTCCAAAGGTACCTTGCATTTAATACAAAAGATAATAATAAAGCAAGACAAGAGCTAACA
This sequence comes from uncultured Candidatus Saccharibacteria bacterium, assembly GCA_964650085.1. Taxonomy (GTDB): domain Bacteria; phylum Patescibacteriota; class Dojkabacteria; order J137; family J137; genus KLAP211. Next base: position 18,474 of record CAZYSE010000010.1, read on the forward strand.
AAATTTATTGGCGTTCAAGTATTCACTGTTTTATTCTTTGGAGGTCTGATATTTGGTTTATTTTTAAATCTAGGACTATCAGTTCTTGTATCTAAACTAATCACAACTGTTTTTCAAATGATCTCTAGCTACTTCCTGTATAAATATTTTGTATTCAAAAAATAGTTTCTTGAATACAAAGCTTTAATCATGGTATAACTGCGCAGTTATACTTTAGTGTCATGTCAGATAGTAGCTCCCTACCATACGAATCAACTGGTTCATTCGATCTCGATTTAGGATTTGCTAAAGCGCGAGCAGAAAGATTTAGTCGAAATACCTTAATTCATGTCCAAAAGCTTGAGGAAGCTATTCAAGATGGAATTACTCCAGAACTTCTGGTGATCTACTAGATGTAAACGGATTCGGGGATAGAGTAGACATGGGTATAATTGACTTAATCAATGTGTTAGTAGGCGAAGAAATTTAGAGGTTATATTTTATGATATTATGTTCAAATGGACGTAATACCACAGAAAAAAGAGCAGAAACTTCCCGGAATAGATCCAGTGGAATTTCCAAAACTTTTTGAGCTTAACGAACAGCCAATGGATGTTCTGATTGCATTAGGTCACAACTGGGACCGTACAAAGCCGTGGGTAGAACGTCCTAGACTTAAACCAGAACCCAGCTTAGCTACAAAGATTACAGCCATATCCTCATATTTACTATTAGCTTTAGGTGTAACAAAAAGAGTGATCTATTCGGGTGGTTCTACAATAATTGGGAATCCGTATACAGAAGCTGAGGCAATGCTAGATTATGTAAAAAAAATACTATCAAGTAACGGGACTAGGGAAATATCACAAGCAGAACAATCATTAATTGATAATGGCATTATTCTTGAAACAGAATCGTACGACACTCATACTAATGCGACTAGATCACAAAACTTAGTGGATGACCTTAAAAAACAGAACGACGAACACTTCATACGAAAGGGATTAATGACTATTGGGTTTCATCTGCATGTTCGTGCTGCCATGACTTTTTGGTATAACAAAGTTTGGATTTCTGATGAACTTGCTTCTGAAGAACTACTAGCAGAAACTTTAAAATATATTAATTTTCACCTGAGAGAAATTTCTTTAACAAATCCTTTCCTTGCTGAACAATTTATAAGAATAAGACTAGAACTACGACTTCTCCTTCAGGATTTAAAAAAAGAAGTGGTGCTAGATCGTATTGGACTAAATGGCTATAAACCTTACTTCAAAGTGCATGGACCAATGTACCATTTAATGGCAAGAGTTTATCAAGAAGCCAAGCACGATCTTAGTGGTAAAAAAATGAGTGAAAAAGCTTACGCTCAGCGAGTACAAAATGCAACTCCTGAAGCAAAGGAAGGATTAGGACTAAAAGCAAAAATCCAAAAGTGGCTACAGGAAAATGTAAGGAGAAAGCCTTAAGCTTTTTTACCTACCGCCCAAATATTTTTTCCTACTGGTGGTTTAATAAATCTCTCTTGAAATCTAATTAGTGGAATTACTAATTTGTCGTAAATTGAAACTTGCCCTGCAGCTAAATCTTTTTTCTTAAAGATCCTAAAACTCACAAGCCATGGAATAATCCCTACCCAATCTGAGTAGTGAAGCATTTTTACTTCGAAACCAGCAGCTTCCAATTTATCTCTTAAGTCTTTTCTTGTGTATCTTCGATAATGCCCTACTTGTTCGTCAAATGTCCCATATAACCAAGGAAGGGCAGGAACATAAATACAAACATGACCTCCAGGTTTTAATGCTTTGTATACAGCTTTGAGTTCGTCTAAATCATGCTCAACATGCTCCATAACATTAATATAAATTGCAGTATCTAAAGTCTCTGGATAATCTCTAACAGCTTCATGAAAAAAACCGTGATGAACTCTAACTCTTCCCTCATCTTTCATTCTATCTTTTAAAATTGGAAACATTTCTTCGGAAGGTTCTACAGCGATTAACGAATCAACTCCTTTCGATAAAATATATCGAGTAAATGTCCCAGCTCCCGCTCCCACTTCCGCTACATTTCCTTTTAAGTATGGTCCGAACTCAGAAACAATCCAGTTGTAATAATTTTTTGCAGATGCCATCGCTTCTAAATCTCTTCCTACATAGTTTTTTTGATCGTCAGTAATTTTCACGAAAGTTTTAGGTAATGTAATATTAGGATAGATTACCAAATCAAATATATTTTGTCTATGAAATTCAGTTGCCAGTTTGAAATAAATTAGTTATCGTATAATTTATATATCCAAGAAATAATGTTCGATGTATTTTAAAAACTAACGTCTACAAAAATATTTTATGGCCGATATTGAAGGTACAGGATTCGAGACAAATACTCAATTAGTCGAAAGTAAGCTACGACGCAAAAGTATTGAACTTGAAAGGAATTTAGCTTTGCTGGAACATGTGGCTAATACACCTGTTATTCAAGACCATGTTCAAAGCCTTCGTACTGTAGAGATTTTTTTATCCGACATGCACATTCTTTTATATTTCGAAGTTAATGAAAATGAGAAACACCAACGAGAGGCACTAGAATTAGATCCCTCATTTCTCAAAGACCTACGGCTGCAGTTGATACTATTAAAAGCTATTATTACTGCAATCAGCGAGAAGTCCGAAAGTACAATTAATATAACTGTTCGCCAAACCTTAATCAACATGCTTTGTTACTTGGAACGTGGAGCAGCGACTACTCACGCCACCCAGCAAAGGATCGACATTAGAGAAGGGATTATGACTTTGCTGGCTAAACTTTCTAAGCAAGACGCTTAATCATTCCATGGTAAGATATATGTATGGCATCAAATCCAGTAAACAAATATTCAATTCCTTACATACGAGATTATTTAACTACTCTCAGAAACAATAACTATTCTAGAGAAACTCTGGATAATTATGCTAGAGACTTAGAAATCTTCTCCGCATATCTTTTTTACATCGATACACAATTCGAAAAAATCGACAAAATGACAATCGCAGATTACAAAGGATTTTTGCGAGATCAAAACTATCTGCCAATATTACATAAGTACCAAGCTCAAGAACAAATCACCGATAAGGATGTAGAAAAAAGTCAGACAGATGTTTCCGAGCTCAAGAAAGCAATGTACAAAGGTCAACTGTCTGATAATTCGGTAAATAGAATGCTTTCTTCCTTGCGTTCGTACATGTCTTTTCTTGTTGATATGGATAAGCCAGTTCCAATTCCTCCATCAGCAATCAAAATGATCAAAGCTGAAAAGAAAGAGAAGCAAGTTGCTGAGTTAAAAGAGTTGATAGCTTTAATTGAGTGCCCTTTTGAGTTTGAAGAAGAACAAATAGTTAAGTATAGGAACCGAGCAATTCTTGAATTAATATTCTCTACAGGAATGAGAATTTCGGAGATTGCAAATTTAAACCGCGAACATTTCAAAATCGAAAACGGTGTTATTGTTGATACTAAAATATATATCTTGGGAAAAGGAAAGAAACAAAGATTCGTTTACTTAACTGAAAGATCTATACATTATCTTAACGAATACTTGAAAAGAAGAGTCGACGACTATCCAGCAATGTTTACACCAACTAAAGGTACACGAAAAGCTACAAATAATCCGTACTTAGTTAGACTTTCACAAAATTACATTCAAATGAAAATTTCCGAATACAGAAAGAAGCTAGGAATAGTAGTACCTACATCTGCTCACAGTTTGAGACACGGATTTGCAACATATATTGCAGAGGAGGGAGCAAATCCCGCTGCAATTCAAAAACTATTAGGTCACTCATCACTACAAACAACTTCCAAGTACGTTCATGCATCAGATAAGTTTGCTGAGAAGGCGCATCACGACTTTCACCCACTACAAGAAGAAACAGATTAATAGTGAAATCCTGTATCATTACCGCTAAGTACTTCATAGAAATGCAAAGCTAGTGGAATTTTGTTTGGATTTTCCGGATATTTGATCTCCCCATTTTCTTGATAGGCACAGAATCCCCCGTTTGGGCATCCTACATCTTGTACAGGGATTAGCAGAAGTAGAAGGAGAACTATAAAACCTACAAAAATCTTATTGTTTTTTAGAAATTTCAACATTGATTTAGTATATAAATAATTGCAATCGAAATCTACCACTTCAGAAATAGAGGCCCTTTCAGTAAGCGGGTTTTTAAACCATTTGGTCTTTTAGCCTTTCCCTGCACTGAGATTCAACCTGTCCCTGGTTGGTGATATAATAAATAAAGTTAAATAATTCTTTATGGAAAATACTTACGCTGCTCCCGTAACTCGTCTAGCACAAGGCTTTAATATGTTCCTTGTTCAAGTCTACGGATGGATGACGCTAGCTTTATCAATTTCATTTCTAATCGCATTTGCTACAGCTTACTTTATTGAACGAAGTCTTCAATTTGCTTCGTTTGCAATTGGAATATTTCCTTTCATCTTTATAGCCCAGTTAATAATTGTCCTTATCCTCTCGTTCTTTGCTAGCAAGATGAATGTGGTTGTTTCGGCTGCAATGTTTATATTCTACGCGGTTACAATGGGCTTATTTTTAGGATTAACATTTGCTGTCTATACTACTGGTAGTGTTGTAATTGCAATTTTAGCAGCAGTATTAGTTTTTGGAGCAGCTTCTTTATATGGTTTGTTTACAGGAAACGATTTATCAAGCTGGGGCGGATTCATTTTTATGGCGATCTTTGGATTGATTATTGGTACTCTATTAAACGTGATAATGTTCTTTATCTCCCCTGGATTTGGTCAAACATTCTATTGGATTTTGACTTACGTTGGAATCGGAATATTCATTATTGCCGCTGCATATGATACTCAAAAGCTAAAAAATCTTGCCTACGAAGGAGAACAGAGCGGAATGAGCATGGCTTCACTTTCCATTCAAGGAGCATTAATTCTTTACCTAGACTTCATAAACATCTTCATTAGAGTATTAATGATTTTAGGAAAGAGCAAAAACTAATTTACTGTAAGATAAGGTTTTACTTATCCGTAATAAGATAGTCGTAAATTTTAAATATTTTTAGTATGAAAAGAGGACTTATTGCAGGATGTTTTGGTTTGTTCATTATAACTTTCACGTTTGGTTTCGGATTTGCCGGCGCGTACCTTGGAAATCGTTTAGCTGATAATTCAACAATTTTTAATACTTCAAATGTCGAAGTACTAAATGAAGAGTCTGCAGTAATTTCTGTAGCAGAGGAGGCATCACCATCAGTTGTGAGTATTGTAATTACTAAAGATGTTCCTTTGTATGAGAATTACTTCGATCCCTACAGCTTTTACGGTTACAACAGACAACAAATTGGAAGTGAACAACAGCAAGTTGGTGCTGGAACTGGTTTCATAATAAGTGAAGATGGACTGATTATTACAAACAGACATGTAGTTGAGGACGAGGAAGCTTCTTATACAGTAATATTTTCTGACGGCACTAAAACCGAAGCTAAAGTGTTATCAAAAGATACAATTTTAGACATTGCTTTTGTAAAGATCGAAGGCACAAACTACAAGCCATTAAACTTGGGTAGTTCGGATAAACTAAAAGTTGGTCAAACAGTAGTTGCAATTGGAAATGCATTAGGAGAGTTTTCTAATACAGTAAGCACAGGAATTATTTCTGGACTTCAGAGAGATATTGTAGCTACCGATAGTTCAGGCAGATCAGAGGAAGAACTTAATGGTGTGATACAAACTGATGCAAGCATAAACTCTGGTAACTCCGGAGGACCATTGTTAGATATATTGGGTAACGTTATTGGTGTAAACGTTGCGGTTGCTTCAGGTGAAGCCGAAAATATTGGTTTTGCAATTCCAATTGATGTAGTCAAAGATTTGATAGAAAGATTAAATACTGATGGAACGATTGAACGACCAGTTTTAGGCGTTAGATACTTGCTAATCGACGCTGATATTCAAGACCGCAATGACCTTTCTGTAGATTATGGAGCCCTTATTGTTCGGGGAGATACCACTAGCGATTTACCTGTAATACCAGGAAGCCCCGCAGACAAGGCAGGACTTAGAGAAAATGATATTATTTTAGAAATAGACGGCAAGAAAATTACAACAGATAATACACTTCAGTTTATAATTCAGAATTACAAAATCAACGATACTGTAACTCTTAAAGTACTCAGAGCAGGTGTTGAGTCTAGCGTAGCTGCAAAATTAGAAAAGTTTTAATGATAGATTGCAAAGGATTGGCTAAGGATATCTTTGAGAGGGCGAAAACGCTCTCTCAAAAGTTTCACTTTGAAGAAGCTAAAGTGGTAATCATAAACGCAAGTGAAGATGAATCGAGTAAAAAGTATGTTGAACTAAAAGAAAACAAGTTTAAAGATGCTGGGTTTATTACCGAGATAAAATCACTCACAACTTTTGAGGAAGTAAAAGCTACGATTGAAGCTGGAAACAAAGACAAAAAGACGGTAGGTATTATAGTTCAGCTACCGTTATTCAAAGATTTAGAACCCCAAAGAAATGAAATATTAAACCTTATAAACTTTAAGAAAGATATTGACTGTTTAACAGATAGGAATCTAGAAAAAATAGGGACTGATGACGAATTGGTTTTACCTGCAACTGTTGAAGGCATTTGTATTCTTTTAGAACAAATTGCTTCGAACGAAAAACAAAAGTTATCTGAATTTTTGCAAGGCAAAAAAGTTGCAATCGTAAACGATTCAAAACTAATTGGAATTCCTCTGGCCAAAAAATTGTCGTCTCGAGGTGCAGTAGTTCAAAATCTAAACAAGTTTACTGAAGATATAAAGTCTATTACTTTCGACGCAGACATTGTCGTGACTGCAACTGGAAATATCGAAATTTTTGATTCTTCATTTTTTAAGAACGATTCAATTTTGATTGATGTAACCAGTTTAAAAACAGAAAATGGAACTAAAGGTGATATCAAAGCTGACGAGGAATTAAAATCAAAAGTAAAATTCATTACACCCGTACCTGGTGGAGTAGGGCCATTAACAGTATCAACACTAATATTAAATACTGTAAAACTAGCTATCTTCCAGAGCTAATCATTTCTTCACAAATTCCACTAATATATACAGTATATACTTTGCATTGCTATAATCGGACAATGGAAGAGCCTATAGACTCAAAAAACAGCTTGTATCGAAATGCATTACCTGATTTCATTTCATTGTTTTGGGCTTATTGTAGGGCCAGAATGCAAGATGGCATGCAATTAATCCATCCTGGCTACATAGGAAGAAAAGGGTTCTATATTGAACTTCTACACGCTTCAGACTTTGTTGTTGAAGTTGATATTCATATTCAAATGACTTTACAAGGATTGATGGAAGAGTTTTACTTTCTCATCACTGGTCGCAATAAGTCATTTATAGATGATGTTACTCGTGGAGTCGCTCCAAACTTGAAAAATAAGTATGAAGCAATATTAAGGAAACCCGAGGTAATCCAATTAGTAAATAGTATTGAAACTTACATGAAAGAGGACTCGTATTTAAGAGGCAATCAATACATTGGAGACAGAAACTTTAAAGTTTCAAATTCGGGGCTGCATACAGCTGCGGATACTGCAACCTGGGGATCAATTTTATCTTATGCCCTCGGTGAAAAATTTAATATTAATGCATTCTTAAGGGTGGCTGCATCTGTTGATTTATTATACGTTCACGACTTTGTAGAAGGATTAGGAGTAGTAACACAACGTTCTCAGGAAGATCGAGACGACAGACATGTGGAATATTTAGACCCTAGTGCTAAATCTTACACCAACACTGCTGTCGCAGGAAAATACACTCTACCTAGCACTAAAGGTTGTCCCGCAATGCTACCACCTAGTGAGTCAATGGAGAAATTTATCGCAGAAAACTTTCCAAATTGTAATGCTAAAGAATCTATGATTGTAGGAATCGGCCGCGAAATACCTTTAGCTATCAGAAATTTGATTCAGGACTTTATAAATGACATGGGCATTGAAACTTTTAGGGAGTTGATAGCAAAACAAGAACCCATTCTCAGAGATTTTCTTAAGAAAGGTATCGCAAGAATGGAAAACTCTGAGATAGCGTTCCGATAACTATTTGAATATTAGAAGATTCGGAAGAATCTTACTTGTTCCAAAAGAGTTCAAACTACTTCCTTGAAAGAATATTGAAAACGAAGAACCACCATCTAAGTTCATTACGTACAGTCCTTCCCCAAGAATTGCTTTAAGACTTTCCGCCAATGTTTTCAAATCGACCTGCTTAGTAGTTATTCCAATAAAAATCTTCCCTTCCCCAGTAATTCCTATGTAAGATCTGAAAGAAGCCTGATTTCCATTGGGCGCACTACTTATCAAATCAGTTCGAACTAATCCGTTGTCTAAAAGTAGAGGTCCAGCTTGAAATTCGAAATCAGATTCAGCGTCGAAGGAGTACTGCGCGTTTTCTAAGAACTCAAGTCGGGAATTTTTGTATCTAACTACATGAGACAATTGTTTATCATTGGGGGCTATAGCAACGTATTTAAATCCATCGATAGTTAACAAACCTGCATGAGTTTGATCCTCAAGAAAATATCCAGAGTTTATACACGCCAGAGCAGTTGCGCAAATTTCGCTAACACTTTTACTGTTGTTAGAGTCATGGAAATAACTTAGCTCTCCAAAGCTGTCCATAACCTTGATTACGTAGTTATCTTGACTAATTATTGAGTTGTCTTCATCTTCGAAACCTCCAAGCAAGTTATCTAAAGAAAAGCTTTCTGGCAATCTATTAAAGTTACTGATTAAGTCCGTAACTCTCTCTTTTACGGTATTAAAATTTATAAAGACGAGAATGAATGCTAGCCCTAGCAACAAACCAATGATAGTCATTCTAGCTAGTCTAAACATGAAGCTCCTTGTGTAAAAAGTCTGTATATTTTTGAACAAATGCAGTCAGTCTTTCCATAGTTTCTGGATCTGTAATATCGCCTTGTTCATTGAATTTATCCTGTGCTCTGGGTACATAAAATCGAAATTTTCCCGCTACTTTCATACCAACAATCAAACCTAGTGTCATTAATTGAACTTGAGCTCTGGCAGTACCAAAAATCCCATCAGAACATCCTACAATTCCCAACCATTTGTTTTCTAGAACATTTCCACTATCTCTAGTCATCCATTCAATAGCGTTTTTTAATGCACCAGGAATCATGTGATTGTATTCTGGTGTGGCTATTAGAATCGCATCGGCCATCCTAGCCTTCTTTTTCAGCTCCATAACTTCAGCTGGAAGCGAGGATTCCAAATCTTGATTGAAGATAGGAATATTATTTAGCGTAATTACCTCCACTTCTACCCCAACAGCTATTTTTTGAATCACATGTAGTAGTTTAGTATTGTATGATGCGCTTCTCGTACTTCCGCTTATTGCTAGGATTTTCATAGGTTTTAGTTAATTAAAGTTATTATAACAGAGTAGCTGAGCTACCTATAATCCAAGTTTAGTAATAACTTCCGAACTACTGCTCTCTTTCTCTCTATTTTGTAATATGAAATCAATTCCTAAAACCTTGGTCCAACTCCTCTTATGTTGCCAAGTGGTATCTGTTTTTTTGTTTGTAATCACAGCTGTAACGTTCAACTTTTTGATTATATTCATATAGGTTGACGTTATTTCCTCCGAAGTACCACCAGCCCCATAATTTACAGGAAGAACATGATCTATGAAGGAAATTGCAGATAGTACTTTAGCTCTATGTGCTTGATTGAAAATTGGTCTCCCACTTCCTTTATGAAATCTTAA
>CAZYSE010000011.1:0-10637 GCA_964650085.1 uncultured Candidatus Saccharibacteria bacterium
AAATCGCTTCTGCGTGCGATAGAGTTATTAAAATGCGAGACGGGGAAATAATGAACTAACTGATAAAAGCTGAAAGTCAAAAGCTAAAAGCTAAAAATGCTTCTCTAATCTAACTTCGTTAACATAGAGATGAGAATGTATTCTAGTTCCTTTGCTTCTTGATGTAATTTTATTAATGCTTCGTCTTCTAAAACCTCATTAAGAATTGAAAGCCAATAACTAGATTCATGGGCTTCTTTCTTTGCTATTTTCAGGTGCATCTTGCAGTCCTTAGTTCCTAGGTTTTGGTTTCCTTCAATGTAATTAGCTCCAATGGATCCCGAGCTTCTAATGAGTTGCCTACAATCGTCATTAACAATTATCGAAAGTCTCAGTTTTTTTATGTATTTTCTTATGTTTGTTGCAAAGATTTTACACCTAATTTCAAAATCGTATTTCATGAAGCAATTATAATGATCAACTAGAATCCTGACATTGTTTTGTAATACAAATTATTCAATTTTTTGACTTTAAGCTTTTAGCTTCTAGCTTTCTTGCAACACCATGTTGTTTCATATATACTGCTTTAAATATATTTTGACGTCAATTTATGGACCCGAAAAAACGAACTACTATACTCGCTCTCGTTTTTCTAACAATTTTATTAGGAGTTGTAAGCGTTATTATTACAATTCAAGTTCGAAGGAATGCAGCACCCGATGATAGTCAGGCAGCATTACTGAATGAAACTATTGCAAAATTTGCGGGATTAACTTGCGAAGAAGTTTATGCTGAAAACGAAAGTTATGCAGAAATAGGAGGCTTCCAAAACATTGTAAACAATCTGGAATTCACAGGAACATTGCCAGAGTTTCCTGTAAATTGTTCAGCAGAAACTTTATCGGGTCAACAATTAAACTTAAGCGTGGAACTTTTTGAAGGTGTTTTTGAGAATGATGTACTAATTGCAGGATACGGAGCTGGTGATGTTATTGATACAGATTCAATAGGAGATTTTGCCTTCTATGTTACACAAGATAATGTAACGAATAGATGTGTAACAGTATTACTTTCTTCGATTGAAGATTTTAAAGTAGGAGTGTTTGAAATAACTGAGAACGAGGAGAGAGTTGTTGATTGTGCTAAATATTCAGAAGATATTAGAACCTTTGTAAATAATTTCGACACTAACCTATGAAAGTAAATTCAAGAAATCTAACAGTTGTAATATTATTCATACTCCTAACAGTTTTATCTGCAGTAGGAATAATTGTTGCAATTAATTTACAAGGTAGCCAAGCTCCTGATGATTCTAGAGCTGATTTCATATGCGGAGGTTCTGGAAGTTGCGCAGGTAAACCTGTCGGGACGAATATCTCATATTCTGGAGGAAGTTGTAATTGTACTCAAACAACCGGGGATCTTTGTGCGTGTGTTCCAACAGGAGGCTCTGCTTGTACAGCTTCTGATGACAGTGGGTGTACCAGTATGGGACAGAGTTGTACACCAGGAGGTGGGTCAAGTGTACCAGGCACTTGTGTATCCAACGGAACTGCGAATGGCATAACGTTATGTGTTTGTTCGGTTGGAGGAAATGGTGGAACAACTGTAACTCCACCATCTTGTAATAGTGATCCTGAATGTGGTTCTGGAAAATTTTGTAATAACGGTACTTGTCAAAATAAAGGAGGGACTAATGCATCTTGCTCAAGCAATAGGGCCTGTTTGAGCGATAATTGTGTAAATGGAACTTGTCAGCCAGGAGGTGGTACACAATGTACAAACGATTCTCAATGTAGTGCTAATCAATTTTGTGGAGATGGCGTATGTAAAGCCGATAGAGGTAACGGATCAGCTTGTGGTAGAAATGCCCAATGTTCAAGCAACGTATGTTTATCGAATGTTTGTAGACCGGCTGGATCAGGTGGAGCATGTGTAAACGGTCAGGTTACTTGTAATCCTGCTAATCCAGGATTTGGAAGATTATGTTCAAATGGCGCACTACAGGCGGACGAAACGAGGTTCGATGCTTGTGCACCAAATGTCACTGGTCAAAATTGCACTAACTTAACAACTTTCAGTGGAGGTGAACCGAATAAGGGGCGATTTGTAGGTTGTAACGGGGCGCTTAACTGCTTCTGTCCACATCCATCAGGACAACCAGGAACGCTTTTTAGCTCAAATGATCAAAATGTTTCTGTGCAGTGTAGAGCAGATGGAGGAAATGATTCTTGCGGAGCTGGAGTTGGAGTAACACCACCTGTAACAACAGTAGAACCACCAACCACTACACCAACTACACCATTCTGTGGAGATGCAATTTGTGCAACTAACGAACTTTGCGAAAGAACTAGTCCAGGAGGATCAACCTTCAGAGCTTGTACTGCAGCAAATGTAGGATCTGTACCAACAGGTCAAGTAGTTACAGAATGTTATAGAATTACAGACGGTACTAATCAAGTTGCTGGAACTGGTCCTAGATGTAAATATTGTGGTGACGGAGTATTCCATGATGCAGAAGAACAATGCGACCCAACAGCACCAGCTACAGGAGGAAATGATCCAACTACTTGTTCTCCATCTTGCTTAAGGCAGGTAAGAGAATGTATAGGCGCTTCGAGATCGACAGGAATATTAGCACCAGGAGTAGGAAATAGAGTTATATTTACATTAAGATTCAGAGATGAACGAGGTAATTATCCATACATTCCAGGTGTTCAAGCAAGAATTTCATCAGGAGGTACAGATGCAACTGCAGTAGGTAGAGATTCTAATTCAACAGGAAGCACGCTCGTAGGAATAATTCCAGGCGAGGCAGGTAGAACAAGAACTCTACAAGCAGACGGTACATTCATTTACGAATATAAATTCGAATGGGAAGCAGCAACTACTGCAGGAGCAGATGTTGCAGATGGAACTTATACAGTACAGTTCTTAAACGGAGGTGCACAACTATTTGCAGGAAATGCTGCATGCGTATCATCGATTACAGTTGCGGGAACCCAAGTTGAAAACCCATTGTTCAGTATTGTAAAACTAAGCACTCCAGTTTGTGAAAGTGATAACGATTCTAGAATTGATTACACAATTAGAGCAACAAATCGAGGTCCAGTTGAAGGAATTATCGACTTTGTAAGAGATACATTAGACCCAGATGTAATTGCTGCGGGAATTGTTCCAACAGGAATAACACCTACATTTGGTACATATGCATCAGGTGTAATAACTTGGATAGGATCTGTTGCTGATAGAACATATCAACCTAATCAAACTAAAGAATTTAGATATACAATAACAATTCCATCGAGCATGACAGCAACATTCTCAGGAACCGGAATTGATAATCAAGTAGTTGTTCAATACGACACAAACGATACAGATGACAATACAGACAGCTTTACATTGAATACACCACTATCATGTACAATTACAATCATTCCAGAGACAAGTCTATTTGATGACGGTAGATTCATGATTCTTGGAGCACTGTTCGTTCTAATGGGCGTATACGTTTACAGAAGACAATATAGCTTAGAGCATTCGTTCGAAGTAGAAGCAGAGAAGAAGCTTTCTAGAAAAGCGGATGATCAATAGGATCGAATTGTCACCCCACTCCCGATAAATCGGGTTCTCCCCTCAAGGGGAGAAAGTCCAGAGCATCTAGACTAGAGGGGTGATTAGCTTTTCCCAAGGGGATCGCTTTGCGAAGGCCTTTTAAATTTATGAGCAAAATGCGGGAAATTTTAAAACATCCTCTAAAGGAATTTTTAGTTCTAGATCTTCGAGCCCTTGCTCTTTTTAGAATTTTCTTTGGATTAGTTCTAATCATCGACTTCCTCGATAGACTAAAAGATGTTCATATATTCTACAGTGCGGAAGGTGTTGTTTACCCAAGTTTGTTCAGTGGAAATGTTTTCTCAAATAATACATTCTCTTTAAACTTTTTAAGTGGTGATCCTTCGTTTCAAGCTCTGATTCTCTTATCAGGACTCCTGTTAGCTATTTTCTTTACCTTAGGGTACTTTACTAAAGTCTCAAATATCCTTTTGTGGATCATCGTTGTTTCACTTCATAATATTAACGTGATGATTCTACAAGGTGGGGATGATTACATGCGACTATTACTCTTCTGGGCAATGTTCCTTCCACTAGGAAGAAGGTTTGCTATAGATAGTCTTCATCACAAATTTTCGAGTTTAAACCGATACTTTTCAGTAGCGAATCTTGGTTTAATATTCCAAATAGTATTCTTGTATTTCTTTACTGCAATGCTAAAAGACAGTCCAATCTGGACTTACGATTATTCTGCTGTTTATTACGCTTTAAGTCTCGATCCATTTAGAACTCCTATAGGTGACATAATCATGAGTGTTCAGTGGCTTCCTGCGATACTAACCTTCGTAGCTATTAATATCGAAAGAGTAGTTCCATTCTTGATACTCCTGCCTTTCTATAACCAATTCACAAGAACTTTTGCAGTGGTGCTGATTTTCGGACTTCACATTGGAATTGGGACAGCCATGGATGTTGGACCGTTCAGTTGGGTTTGCATGGCTGCTGCAATAGCATTAATTCCTACCCCAACTATAGACCTGGTACTTAATATACTTCGAAATAAGCTGCCTCAGAAGTATAAAACCAAAGCTGTTACTATTCGTGGGAAGTTTGCAACTCTATTCAAGAAGTTGCCATACTTGGTTGTATCAGTAAAAAGTAGAATAAAAGGAGAAAAGTTTAAAAGAATACTAAATACTTCTGCTAGTACATTAGTGTTTTTTACGCTTTTAAGCTTTGTATTGATAACGAATGTTAATACAGTGGGCCTTACTTACAACGTAGGAGAAGTTCCAAGTAAAATAATAAGATTTTTGAGAATAGATCAAAGCTGGAAAATGTTTGCTCCATATCCAACTTTCGAAGGCGGCTGGACTGTAATTGTTGGGTATGATGAAAACGGACAATACTACAATTTGTACCAGGGAAATTCGAGAGATGTTAAACCTGATGATCTTTACAACAACCCTAAAAACGAAAGATGGAGAAAATACACTATGAACTTATGGAATGCATCCAGGTACGAAACCGAAAGAGTTTATCTTCTAGGGTATTATTGTCGACAATCGTGGCGAGGAAATTTAGAAACTCCGCCTTTAGTAAAACTAGAGATGTATCATGAATTATTGCTTACTCAGCCGGATTATCAGGAAAAAACACATTCAGAGAAGCTTCTAACTACAATCGAATGCTCAAGCGAGGATAATACCGTGCCCGTGTGATCTAAGCCAAAAATCGTAAACCTTGTAATCAGGCATACATTTTTCCACAAGAGACCAGAACCTCTCACTATGGTTCATTTCTTTAGTGTGACAAAGCTCGTGGATAATAACGTAATCCATAACGCTGGTAGGAGCTAAAGCCAGTCTCCAATTTATGTTTATATTCTTATCTGAAGAACAACTTCCCCATCTGCTTACAGTATCTTTAATAGCAATTTTGTTGATTTTAAACCCATGCTTATCTGCAAAGTATCGAACCTTTCTTCTAATTTTATCAGAGGCCTGCTGTCGTAATTCATCCATCAGTAAAGGCTTGTGGCGCTTTGCTTCCTCAGAAGGGAATACAGTAATTGTAGTCTTTCCCATCACGACTTTAGGCTTTAGGAAGTAGCGTTGGCTGTATCGGATTTCGAATTTTTCTCCGAAGAATGTGATTGTGTTATTTTCCGTGATTCTATCCATAGGCTGAATTTTAGCACTATAATTTCGGTTTTGGCTTTGAAAAATTTATAAAAAAAGTATAAAAACAATCCAACTAGAGCCAAGAAAAGGCTATTAATCCCATTGGCTCGGATTTCTGCTATAGTTTCTTCCAAAGATTTTTCGGTTATAAAATCCGACTTTGGGAAAGAAATTATTTCATCTTCAGAGGATCCGATAATTTGCTGAAGATCCAACGGAAGTATCCTATAGTCACTAGCTCCGTATTTTGTAAGTACTCCTTTAAATCTTATGGCATCACCTTTAGTTCTGTCAAAGCCGTCAAACCCAGTAAGGGAAATGGACACTTTTTCGAAAATCTTGAAGGACTTTGCGTAGTTAGCTAGTATGGTAGTTTCGCCAAATACGATTTGTCCAACATGCTTTTCAATTTCATTTTGAATCAGGTTCCATTCGCTCAAG
This sequence comes from uncultured Candidatus Saccharibacteria bacterium, assembly GCA_964650085.1. Taxonomy (GTDB): domain Bacteria; phylum Patescibacteriota; class Dojkabacteria; order J137; family J137; genus KLAP211. Next base: position 6,159 of record CAZYSE010000011.1, read on the forward strand.
ATGTCGAATGAACTTGTTTCGATACCCAAATTAACCCCTGTGACCTTCTTCTCGCCACTAGATTCTGAAAGTACTCCAGTTACCTCGTAAAATCTCCCAAGCTCTAGATTGTCCAAATTTCCCGTTATTTTGATGCCATCAGTTTCATCTTGTAAATACAAAATATCTTGATATTTGTAAGTTACTTTTCCACGAAGTTTTACTTCCTTCCCTTTCTGGTAAGCCTTAATAGTTCTAATATCATCTACTGCTGAGACCTCCTGTGGTTTTGACATGGTAACTGGAAAGTCACTTTTGGCTCCTCGATACAATAAATCTCCAGATGTGGCTGAAGAATACACCACATGGTCGATGAGAGTATCTTCAAAAAACAAATACACTTCATCTCCAGAATTGTTTAGGGATGGTACCTCAAAAACTTGAACCTCTTCATTTGCATCCAGCTTTATGTTTACTCTCTTTTGAGTAGGGGTATCAAGCTTATCAGTTAAATACAGTTCACCAGAATAAGAATACTCAGCCGTGTTTTTTAGTTTTATATACTCCTTCTCTCCAGTTTTCGGTGTTGGATAAATGGCTGTGATTTCAAGTTGGGGTGTAATCTCTAAATCAATATTGCTCGTTGAGACGATTTCGCTATTCACCTGAAAAGTCATTTCTTTAACAGATCCAACCAAAACGAAGGGTGAATCAAAAACTTGTTCGTTTATAGTTAGCTTTGTAGGTAGGTTATTTTGTTCCTTAAAATAGAGAAAGGAACCTGCTTTAACTTTCGACTCGATGCGTTCGAACCAGTTTACGTTATCTAGTGAAAATAGAATAACTGGCTTTTCTTTGCCCATCACGAAGCTAATTTCAAAGCTATACTTAAGATTTGTCATCGTAGGAGTAACTTCTGCAACCAAATTAACAGTTGTTTCCGATGACACTTCTTTCGGCAGTGTCATCGCATTCTCATTTTCGAAAAAACTAACAGCAAAATCTCCAATTTCTTCTTTTGGAACAAATTTAAGAAAAATACTTTTGCTAAATGAATCAGCCGTTGTTGAAAAGTTTTCCGAATCTAAAGAAAATTCAAAGTGACCTTCTAGAGATTCGGAGCACATCCTCAAGTTGCCAGCATTTTCAAAACCCAAAGTATTTCCAGAGTTATTAACTAAGTTTTTAACACATAAGGGAAATCCTGGAGATTCAACACTTTTGCCTGACTTTACTTCGATGTAAACGAACTCGTGGATAATAGAGTTATTCTGGTCATAAAGAATTAGTTTAGCCTTAGTATTGTATAAGTTTAGTTTTCCAGACCCTATAACTAAATTGGGAATCGTAGGATCCACAATAGCAGACTCTTGGATTACACCAAATGAACCTGGTGGAATCACTATATCAGCGTTAATACCGATCTGCCTTACGCTCCCGGAGTCTAGATTCACATTTTCTAATCTATAACCTCTTAAATTTATACTTTCAGAGCTTAAGTTTTTAAACTCAATCCATTCTTTTCCAGCATCAGAACCATCTGGATCTGGAAGAATTTCATTTACCACAATGGTCATACCACTTGCTTCGATTTGATATTGCGACATTCCAAACAAAACCGCACTAAGTATTATCAAAAGAATTTTTATTTTCATGAAGAGATAATAGAGTAGAAGTGCGGAGAAGGGCTATGTACTGAAATACAAATTCCTGAAAAGCACTGAGCTATGAGCCGTGAGCATTTAGCTCAAAACCCATAGCCCAAAGCTTACAACACAATAAAAAACCCGCCATTGGCGGGAATTCAATACAGAATTTTTTAAACCTATCTAAACATTTTTGTAACTCTATCCATCCAAGAAAGACTATTAGCATTAGCAAACGCTGCGATAACAGCACCAACGATGTAAGTCAAAACAGTGAAGAAGAATACAACAAATGCTCCGATAATAATACCAGGTAGGTAGTATCCGATTCCAACGTTGTAACTACTGTAGAATCCTCCGAACAAGGTTACAGGGAAAAGAATAGCACTAAGGATTCCTACTACTACATTAACAACAGTCAGTAATCCAGCTGCAACAAGACCTGGCTTTAGAGATGCTTTAACAGCTGAACCTAAATCATCTTGTTTTGCATTATGAACAGCTCCAACAGTAAATCCACCGAAAAGAGATACTAACCAATGCATCCAAGTAAATAAGCAACCTACCACAGGAATGATTCCAATTAGTATAAATAGACTTCCTACTCCTCCGAATACAAGTCCCAACTTTACGTCTTTACTTGTGTTTGGCAAAGCAGCTTTTACAGTGTCTTCCATAGATAAATAATAAAAATTAAATTTATATTGCAATTTTACCTTAACTTTATCGAAAAGTTTATATATAATTCATAGATTATTAAAACTTATTATATGATAGATAGAAAAATAATTGTAGGCTTCGTTCTTTTAATAGGAGCGTTTTTAATTTTAAATGCATCAAATATGACTAACAATCAGAGAACTCCCGCTGTATCCAATTCTAATTCCGCTCAATTACCAAGTAGACTAAAGGATATGCCACAAGACAACTTGGAGACTTTATCGTCACCGCTTACTTCAATAATTACAGAAACTAAGTTAGAAGCTAATACTTCTGATAATAGAGAAGTAAAAACTGGAGATAGAATTACAGTTCAATACCGAGGCTGGTTTGCTATGGACGGAGAAATTTTCGACCAATCTTTCAATAGAGGAGATGCAGGATTCTCTTTCTTAGTAGGTCAAGGTGTAATTACCGGTTGGTCTCAAGGTGTTGTTGGAATGAAATTAGGAGAAGTTCGTCGAATTAAAATTCCTTCAGAATTAGCTTACGGACCAGATGATTACAATGGAATCCCAGGTGGATCAGATTTAATTTTTGATGTAGAACTTGTAAAATTTAGCAACTAGTGAACAATAACCCATTTTACAAAGATCCGTTAAAACCAACCCCAGGTAGGAGATTTGTAAATGGGTTACAGGTTCTTGCGGGACTTGGTTTACTTTTGCTCATTTCCTGGTTTACAATTCTTGGGCAAAATCAAGTTGACGGACCATCGATGCGCCCTAACTATTACACAGGCGAATTCTTAATTCTAAATAGAATTCCCCAGTTGATGGGTCCTAATCTCGCAACTACCTTAGGACTCGAGTACAAAATCGGTGAAGTAATTGTATTTACAAAGCCAGGATTTCCCGATCTTCTGAAAAGAGTAATTGCTGTTCCAGGAGATCGTATTGCCTTAAAAAAAGGTAAATATTTTGTTAACGGTCAAGTAGTTAAAGAAGATTATATTCCAGAAAAGCTATATACGAATGGTGGAACATTCTTACAGGAGAATGGTGAAGAAATAATCGTTCCAGAAGGTCACGTATTTGCTTCGGGGGATAACAGACCAGAAAGTTCAGACTCTAGAGCTATAGATATTGGGTTTGTTAAAAGAGAATGGATAAAGGGTAAAGTGATATTAAGAATTTGGCCGTTCGACAGATTTTCTTTCATCCCATTAGGGGGAACCACATTAGTTGATGAATCAGACTTCGACTTCTCCAAAGCTGATCCAAACTTCCGAAACAGTCCTACGCCTGAATAACTTGCAGAGCTCAAGTAATTGATATATTCTTGTTTTGTATATATTTTTTACATTTACTTATGAAAATCTTTGCAGCGTTTTTAGGATTTATATCATTGGGTTTTTTAGTAGTAGCAATAGTTCTGGGAGTATTGTTGATACAAAGCAATAACCAAATTTCAAAATTAAAAGCAGATCTAGAAGCAATGGGAGTAGAAACAGATCTAAAATCAGGCGATGTTATTCCAGAAGAAGATATTGATACAGTAGAGACAATGACATTTGTAGATACGGGATTAGATATAGATATCGATTATCCATCAGACTGGGAATTTGAGCTAAATACAGAAGTAAGCGATGACTTTGTAGATTCAGCTTTTAAATCTATTCAGACTTACAACTTAACTTTTTCTAAAGGAGGAAGTGAAATCTTATTCTCCGCGTTCTTTGGTGCAACTGGCGATTTAGGTGTTGGATATTCAGAAGACGAATATGATGTAGTTGTGCTTAATGATGAAATGATTAGAGTACGACAAAATGGTTCAGATTCATGGAAGTACCTATACAATGTTGATTGCGCAGATGTAATGGACTTGCAACCTGGAGTAACAGTTTGTGGAACAGGAGGATTCTTCCCAGGTTTTAGTAATCAAGGTGCAAATACAGCATCGTTTACAGCAGATAGTGATGCGCTTTTAGAAGAAGCGGATGCAATCATATTATCTGCAACTCTGTAACCATTGAGTATGAGTTAAAGTATATTTATATATTACTTATTAACTAAGCCTATGAAAAAAGAGCTTTTAATCCGAACTCTACCTGTAGCAATTTTAAGTTTTACAATACTACTTTCAGTTCTAGTTTTTGCAAGTTCAGGAATTTATATTAGGAATCTAGGTTCAC
>CAZYSE010000011.1:10647-14828 GCA_964650085.1 uncultured Candidatus Saccharibacteria bacterium
AAAGGACGGTGAAATTGCTAATAGTATAAACGTTAGTGGAAGCGGAGAAATTTACGCAGCTCCAGATGTTTTAAACCTAAGTGTATCAGCTAGTGAAGTAGCTGGCTCTTCTGCTGAAGCTTTAGCAACAGTAAATCAGAAAATTAATGAAGTCTTTGGAATTCTAATTAATTCTGGTGTTGCAGAAGAAGACATTCAAACTTCTTCATTAAGCATTTATCCTGAATACGATTACACTAGAGATGGAAATCCAAGAATAATCGGGCAAAGAGCTTCAGTTTCCTTATCTGCCACAGTGCGATCCATTGATCAGAACATTGACCGAGCTTCTGGAATTATTGATCAAATTTCTGCAGTAGAAAAAATTCAAATAGGAAATATTAGTTTTGATATCGACGATGATTCTGAATATGTATCAAAAGCTAGAGAGATGGCATTTAAGGAAGCAGAAAAAAAAGGAGTAGAGCTTTCTAGTTTAGCTGGAGTTAAGCTTCTTAAACCGTTATCAATTACGGATAGCTATGTAGATATGAGCCCTGTTTATTTGGAAAGTAGAGCAGTATCGGCAGATTTAGGCGGTAGTCCTTCTACAAGTATTAACCCTGGACAGTTGTTGATCTCGGTGAGTTTGAACGTTGTTTTTGCAATTCAGTAAGATTTTAATCAGATTACCCCCTCTTTTTTAAAGAGGGGGCAGGGGGAGTTATAGACCTCAGTTTCAAAGACTCGTGAAGAGGGGATGTCCGCCAAAGCGGACAGGGGTGTTCCAAAACCAAGTAACTCAAGATTTCAAAAGGCCCCCAATGTGGTCTAGAATACAACGTTTATTCCCCACAGATCTCGCAATTACTGCGGGATCCACTTACTTTGTTGGGTGTGGGGTGATTCAACTCAATACTTACTCAAGATATTAATAACATCTTCGAGACTCGTAGCCTGCATTAATTTAACTCTAATCTCCGTTGCATTCTCTACACCATTAATATACCAACTCAAGTGCTTACGCATTTGGAAAAATGCTTTAGGATCTGGTTTGTCTTCAACAAACTTTCGTGTGTGTTCAATAATAATCTTCTTTGTAAGCTCCCACGCAACAGGTGCGTGGTTTTCCTTGAAATTTTCACCTCGCATTTCTCTGAACGCCCAAGGATTTCCTTCCAATGCTCTTCCGATCAATGCACCATATGCACCGGTTAATTCCAAGACTTTTTCTAAATCTGCTTTAGTTTTAATATCACCATTTACGAGAACAGGAATATCTGTACATTCGACAGCGATTTTTAGTTCGTTCCAATCTGCGAATCCTGTATACATCTGTTTTAAAGTTCGACCATGAACTGCAAGCCAATCTGGTTTCGCTTCTGCGATTTTAGAAATCCATTCAGCGGTTATTGGAGAATCGTATCCAATTCTAGTTTTTACAGAAACAGAAATCTTTTCTCTTTGTAGATTATCTTTTTTTGCGAAAAGATTATTCATTCCAACAGATTTTTCTCCAACAAACCCGTCGTGTTTTCTTATATGTGTGGCTATCATTTCATCTAAAGCTCTTTGTGTTCTTCCTGCAAGTCCAGTAAGTTCTCCGTTTGCTACCCAATCCTCTACACCTTTTTTAGTTGCAGCAACAATTTCTTTTGCCAACTCTGGTGTACGAATTAGTGCTGCTCCTGATCCACTTTGAGCAACTGTTTTAGCTGGGCAACCCATGTTGATATCAATCCCATCAAATCCAAGAGCACAAACCATTTTTGCTGCATGGTAAAAGTATTCAGGTTCCTTGCCGTATATTTGGGCGATAATTGGTCTCTCAATCGGATCGTAAACAAAATGATGTAGTAGATTGTCTCCAGCTACGCAAAGCCCATGAACATGCGTAAACTCGGTATAAATAATGTCTGGATTACCATATTTTTTAGTAATGTATCTGAACGCACTATCGCTAACACCATCCATCGGTGAAATTCCAAGTACAGGTTGTTTTAAATCAGTAATTTTGAACATCAATAAAATCTTAAATTAAAAATCTCAAATATCAAAAAACATGAGATTTGAAGTTTGGTGCTTGCGATTTATTTTATAATGCCTCCCCCCAAAACCCAATCTCCATCAAATATAACTAAGCTTTGTCCGGATGCGATTGCACGCACAGGTTCTTCGAATACAAATTTTAAATCTTTTATGAAAAGAGTTCCTTTAACTGGCGGTTGTCGATACCTCACAGATGCAGAAATATTTTCAATTATATCTTTATTTTCAAATTCTTTTGGATTTATAAAGTGAATGTTTTCAAGCTCCACTTCTTTTTTATACAGTGAAGGGTGATCTGTTCCTGCAGCTGCGTACAAAATGTTTTGTTCAACATTTTTATCAACAATAAAATACGGTTTGCTCAAACCTCCAATTCCTAATCCATCTCTTTGTCCAATTGTATAAAAATATACTCCTTTGTGTGTACCAACAACTTCGTCGGTATCGATATCCCTAATCTCACCTGTTTTCTCAGGTATTTGAGACATTAAGAATTTCATAACATCGATTTCTCCAATAAAACAAATTCCTTGGCTATCTGGTTTTGCTGCGTTAGGAAGATTAAATTCTTTTGCCATCTCTCGAATCTGCGGTTTAGTAAATTCACCTATAGGGAATAAACTTTTACTTAGTTGTTCTGGCGTCAGAGTGTAAATAAAGTAGGTCTGATCTTTGTTTTTATCAACAGACCGGAATAGTTTATCGTCTTTGCGAATTGCGTAGTGCCCAGTAGCGATGTAGTCATAACCCATTTCCAGTGCCTTATCCAAAAACAATTTGAATTTAATTTCTTTATTACACATTACGTCTGGATTTGGAGTTCTTCCTTTTTTGTACTCACTGAAGAAGTATTCAACAACTCTTTCTCTGTATTCCTTTTCGAAGTTAACCGATCTGAACTCGATGCCAAGATGTTGGCAAACTGCCATTGCATCCGCTTGATCTTCTTCCCAAGGACAATCGGCTTGAAGGCCAAAGTTATCCCCAGACCAGTTTTTCATAAAAACACCAGTCACTTCGAATCCTTTATCCATAAGAAGTTTAGCGGCAACTCCACTATCTACACCTCCCGATAATCCCAAAAAAACTCGTTTTTTCATGTCTCAATTATATCATTTAGCCCTATATATAGGATATATTAGTAATTGGCTATTCAAATTTGAACTTTTTGTTTATAATTCAACGCTAATTATTGGTAACAAGAATGGATAAATATAACTCATTTGAAGACTTAAAAAGAAGAATTCAGGATGCTCCTACTTTTGATCCTTCATACCTAGATAATCCCGAGGATCAAGAAGCTGTTGCATTGTCAACAGTTGATTCTCTGGGAGTGAAAAATGTCGAGATCTTCGAATTGCCCGAAGTTGTTCGTCCAAAGAACCTGAACGACGAGATAATTGAAGACAGCCTATACTTCGAGTACGTCTATTGTACCGACATAATTAATAATATTTTTTCTGGGCTAAAGGTACAGCTAGATTGGAGATCATCTCAAATTACTGATGAAGTTAATGCACTTAGGGATGAGCTACTTTATCAGCTAATTCCACATAGTGTAGAAATGAGGGCTGCGTTAGTTAAATATTTTAGATTGGAATTATACAAGCGTTTAATGGCAAGTCTTAATTGGTATATGGGTGAAGTTTGTAAGGCCTACAATCCAGCAGTATCGGAGAGCAACACTTTCCCAGAACTTAGAGATGAGTTAAGAGCTTTCTATGATGTTTTTGTAGGACTTTCCAAAGTACTATTTAGTTTCGATCCAAATCTAATTGGTTCACAACAGGTAACCTACTTTATAGATAATCACTACTATCACTACGAACGAACGATACAGGGGCTTTTTATGTGCATATTGAACAATATGATGTACTTATTGTCTTACCATCAAGAGTTTATGAATGACGTTTTATGGTATTTAGACTTTTTAGATGATCAGAAGATGATCACATCTACAGCGTACCAAACACTAAAGGATTATTTAGCGGGGGATACAGGACAAAAAGAACCACTAGCGGAACCAATACCGGCTTAATTACTTGGGGTGGAGTAGTACTCATCCATAATATCGAACCACATTCTACCTTCCCAGAAATCTATTTCTATTGCTCGGAAAACTGAAGTATCGATAATTTCACCCTGTAGTTTCA
>CAZYSE010000011.1:14838-28086 GCA_964650085.1 uncultured Candidatus Saccharibacteria bacterium
CTGTGTCTAAAAAGTCTACGCGCAGAGTTTCTGCAGGCTGGATCGTCCAAATGTGTCTTTTTAAATCCCTCAAAGTGAATGTTCTCGGGCTCACTGGTTTCTCTTCAACTTCGCCGGCAAGAAATCCTTTTTCAGGGGAACTCCATTTTACATAAACAGCTTTTTTCATTGTTTGACAGTACTGCTTATTTTCTTGTAACGCTAAGTCGGCTGCTTTAGCAGCGCCAGATAAATTCCAAAGTAAAGTTCCGGATAATAAGAGACCCAAAAGGAAACCTGCGAACTTATAGTGTGCAATTTTGTAAAAATCATCTGATCTTGTTCCCTTTTGAAAAAGAATAATGAAAACAAAAGCTGCAAAAACACCAATTACAAGAACCGGAGCAAGTATTAATCCAAGCAACTCACTTGATTCCGTAATATTAAATATTAGTAAGCCAAAAACCACAATCAGGGAAGTGATTCCTGCAGCCATTAAAATATAGCCAAAGAACTTACCAATACCAAGAATGATCGAACTTTTAGGATTTAAATTCTCAGTTTTAATTTTAGATAATGTTTCTTCACTTACAGACATAGTATTTTTAATTTAATTTATCTTTAAGTATTTTTTTTGCTCGATTTATTAAAACCCCAACATTGCTAACAGGAATTTTTAGAATATCCGAAATTTCGTTGTATTCTTTATTTTCCAAATACCTTAAAACCAAGACAGCTTTATACCTAACATCCATATTTTGAATTTCTTCTTTAACCTTATCAGCAAGTACTTCTTGTGTTAACTTATCCTCTTCATCGGTAATTCCTGTGAGCAACTCTACAAAAGCGTTGTTATCTTCTTCTGCAACTACATGTCTTTTTTTATACTTTCTATAAAAACTTATAGTTTTGTTATGCGTTATTCTATATATCCAAGAAGAAAATTTATACTCATTATTAAACTTCCTCAAGTTTAGATAAACTGACAAAAATACATCCTGAAGAACGTCTTGCGCATCTTCTATTGCAAACCCAGAAATTCTTCTAATGTAACTTAAAAGCTTACCTTCGTACCTTTTCATTAGAACGAGGTATACATCCTGGTTTTCTAGGGTCGCCAGTACTAATTCTTCATCGGTTTTATTCTCAAAGCCTTTATCCACTTTTATTACGTTTAGAATTATTAAGTATTACAATGATCAAAAATCAAAAATCAAAAATCAAATATCAAAGTTCAAACCCATAGCTCAAAGCCTATAACCCATAGCTCAAAGCCTATAACCCATAGCCCATAGCCCATAACTCAAAGCTCACAGCTCCGGAACTAGTTTTATTATACACACTTCGTAGTCTGTGCCAATCCTAGTTTTTAGACTCCCTGCACCAAGTCCTTGAGACATAAATAGTTTTGGTTTACCAGGTAACGAGTACAAGCCTCGCTGCATCCATCTATATTTACTAGGCATAGGAATTATTGGCCCAATCAAAGGCAATGAAATGTGTCCAGCATGATTATGTCCCGATAAGATCAATGAGATTTGATCGCTTTCTTCTACGAAATCAAAAATGTCTGGATTATGGGAAATCAATACTCTTTCAGAACTATCGCTTTTAGAAAAGGTTTTAACTAGATCAAAATTCTTTGAAAATAAATCAGGAACTCCACCAAAAGTAATTTCTTCTATTTTCACGGACTCGTTTATTAGAAGTCTAAAACCTGAATCTTTGAATGCCTCAAAAAACTTTGTGGGCTCTTCAACATCTTGTTTTTCGTTTAAGTAAAGCGACTCATGATTACCATAAACCGCAAGTTTGTTCTTTGCCTTTATTTCGGAGAATCTATCGAGCATTTTTTTGTCTATAACTTTGTAAACATAATCCCCACCAAAAACTATAGTCTGGATTTTAGTGCTGTTAATAAAATCGATAAGTTTAGTTAGTTTTTTCTCTTTACCAGCAGTTCTTTCCGGACCGAAGTGTAAATCGCTTACAAAAATAAATTCGAAAGGTTTTTGAATGCCTCTTATTGGAATATCGAAATGGTTTACTTTAAAATTGTGAAATCTTACGTTATTGAGATATAAAAATATAATCGTTAATATTCCAAAAAGAACTATTCCTATTAAAAAGATAAGCTGTTGAGTAATTATAAAAATAATTATTGACCCCCAAAATCCAATGTATGGAGCTATATCGATTAGTAACCCGGCTAATCGCTTGTATGGTTCCAAAGGGGAAACAGGATTTATGAATTTTAATTTTGAATTGATGTTTTCTCTTGAAAAACGTTCCATGTTCCCAAATATAAACCTTCACAGTATAATCTGCTGTTTACATAAATGCTATGAATACGGAACAAAAATTAGAAGAGAAGTTAGAAGGCATAGAGCTAGTTACATCTGTAACTCCGGAAATCATGAGATCTAAAATGGATGAATTTGTTGACAGGTGCGTCAACTTTATTCAGCATAGTGTAGACATTAACGAGTCGCTAGATTTGATTTTTCCAATGAATGGATCTCTCATGTTCATGTACTTGATTCAAAAAAAGCTACCTAAACATTACCACGACAAAGTGAATTGGGTTAGTGCTTATAGACCAGACCCAGAAGATAAACGTTTTTATAGATTTGTACACTCCAAAGGAAAGTTTAGTGGTAAACCGGTTATCATTGACGATATGTGGGATAGTGGAGATAGTTCGGAAGATATTTCCATTGCAATAGCTCCAGAGTATTCTAAAGAAACTTACGCTGTAACTGAATTAGATGTTAACAATTACACGATGAGCAAGGGGAAGTTCCCAATCCCTGTGCTTGTTGCGACAACTAAAGAGGGAAAGCCTTGTGATTCTGCAGTTTTCACCTTCCCATTTAGAGAAAGAATAGATGCTTGGATAGCTTCTGGTTTCGGACTAAACTGTGGAAAATCTTCTAAACGTACTGCAAGATATGAAAGGTTAGCTGGAATTTGCTATGCGGTTACTAATCTGGATACATATATGCAGATGGTTAGTAACGAAACTACTCGAACAAAATACGAACAAATTCTAGAAGGGTCGGGACGCATTTGTTATGGAGATGACTACGATACTATGCTTGATCTTCTAGAACAGATGGATAATGAAGATTTAGATCTAGAAACAAGATCAAAACAGTTACTGCTAAATTTAGGCTTGATGCTAGAAGCGTAACTACATAATGCTTTTAAATTCTTTTTCTGTAACTACAACATGGTCTTCGACCGAAATACCTAAGAGTTGCCCAATATTGGTTAATCTTTTTGTCACATTTAAGTCGGCTTGTGAAGGTTCGAGATTTCCAGAAGGATGGTTATGAGCAAGAATAATAGAGAAAGCACTTTGACGAATTGCCGGTTCGAAAACTTCACGAGGATGAACCAGACTTTCTGCAAGTGTGCCAATCGAAATAACCTCCCTTTTGATTTCCTGACTCCTCGAGTTGAGTAGAAAAACGACAAAATGTTCTTTCTTAGAGGAACGCAAATCAATCATTGCATCCCATACATCTTTTGGACCAAGAATTGTTTTAGTTTTTTTGTTTGCATACAACCTTTGACCAATTTCCAAAACAGAAATTAGCTGAGTGATCTTAGCTTTTCCTAATCCTTTGTAATTCAAAAGCTTTTCTATTTTGAATCCATTATCTGAATGATAAATTTTTTCCAAATCTTTGCCTATTTCGATTGAGCTCCTACCTTTGGTACCGGTAGAAATTACTATTGCTATAAGCTCTGCGAATGAAAGCGCTTCCACTCCGTATTTCAAAAGTTTTTCTCTTGGTTTGTCGTAATCTGGTATATCTTTAATTTTCATAGATTGATAATAGGACAATTTTTGTTTTGAAACATTGTGATGCAATACAAATCTAAATCAAAGTACGAAGTTTTAAGTTCGAAGATCGAAAATCAAAATCTCAAACACATACATAAATATCAAATCTCAAGCTTCAAAGCCACGAAGTGGCCACTTTGTGGCTCTCAGCACGCGGCGCAAAGCACACAGCTCAAAGTTCCGGGCCATTGTCAGTTAACAACAGAAGCGTTAAAATCGGCGTAATAATTTCTTAATACGTACTTATGATGTCTACTGTTATTGACGGTGCAAATAGAATCGCGGATTCAATTGCTAGCTTAAAGGCAAGAGCTTTGTATGACTATAAAAGGCGAAACAGAAAAACCTTTTTATATGATTTAAATAATGAATTTACAGCTCAATTAGAAAAGTTAAATGTACCTCCTTATTGTGCTGCATTGTTTGCTGCTGCGGTTCACTCAAAATATGTGTTACTTGTAGAAGTCCTAAATGGTAGTAGTTTTGGTGAAATAATTGAGGATTTTATAACGAATATTAAAAATGAGTTCGAAGCATATAAGAATTCTCTAGATGAAGAACATTTCCTTCGTGGAGTAGAAGAAAGCCATTACATCAGAGTTTTTGCTGAAGAATTAGCCAACAATCTTATAAATCGCAGAGTGAAGCATGTATATTCTGGGTCAGGTTCATTTCTAGAACAAGCAAAATCCCAACTAACATCAGCTATCTATAATTTAATTGTTCATGAAAGTCGAGCTATTGCTACAATTATGGGTGAGGCAGAGTGGTATGCTGCATCAACTATGGTGGAAGAGGCCCACAAATTAGCTGCGGCTATGGAACGGTATGATTTTGTTGAGGACCAACCTGAGAGTTAATTGTTCAGGTTGCGAACAAGCTCATCGATGCTACGTTTATTTTCTTCAACGCCAGGTTGATCGTACGGATTAATGCTCAATGCTTGACCAAAAAGTGCTGTAGAAAGCATGAAAAAGTAAAAAAGTTGACCTAAATGATACTCATCTAGAGTTGGAATTTCTAAAACTGCTACTGGTCTACCAGATTTCACAAGAGATTCTATTGTAGCTTCTGCTTCAATATTTAAAATTTCGTTCAAGTTTTTTTCTGCAAGAAAATCTAGTTCCGCAATTGCGTTGACTTTTTCTGATACAAAATTATCTTTTGAATCCAACACTTTAATTATCGTAATAAATTTATCATCAGGTCCATCGTTCATTAACTGTAACTGAGAATGCTGATCGACTGGTCCTAACATCGCAACAGGAGTTTGTCCTTGACCATTCTTGCCTAAACTTTCTGCCCATAACTGTTGATACCATTTTGCAAATTGTTTTAAAGAATACTTGTAAGGCATCATCACGGAAATGTTTTTTCCATTCTTGTATTCGGCTAACTTGAAATTTACATACTGCGTTACAAAATCGTTTTCTGCATTAAAGAAATACTCATCCAGGTCTTTTGCGCCCTCAATAAGATTATGATTATCAATTCCAAATATTGCAGCGGGAACTAATCCTACGTTTGACAGAACAGAATAACGACCTCCAATTTCGCTGGGGATGTCAAAGCTTTGAAAATTATAGTCTTCAGCAATTTGGCGAAATTGTCCTTCCGCTTTATCTGTTACGAAAATAATTCTTTCTGAATAGTTAATCCCAGACTGAGTAAACATATCAATTGTGATTTTAAGGAAAACATTCTGCTCAATAGTTTTTCCAGATTTAGAAACAAAAATAAACAATGAGTCCGCTAGATTTAAAGTTTCAAATAATGCATGAATGTGATCAGGATCTGTTGTGTCTCCTGCAAAATAAAACTTTTTATCATTGATTTCGTTATTAAAAGGGTGGAGTAATGCATCGAAAATCGCCCTCGTTCCTAGATCTGAACCACCAATTCCAACAATTACGATATTTTTTGATGACGTTGCAAGTGTGGGGACTTCTTCTGAAAAAATTGTTCTAAACGGAAAATCCCCTGACTTCGCCGAGGCTACGTCAGGCAGGCCAGATCCCATTAAGGCTGTATCAGTCGAGTCAACTCCAGGGTTATTATAAGTTCTTAGGTTAAGCATTTTAATAGTTTACAATAGAAAACTATAAATCGAAAGATTACGTTTCCGAACTCACAAGAAATCGAAAGAATGGCTTCAAGACCTCTTCATAGCCTGGTTGCTCTAGACCATTAACGGCAATGTATCTTCTTAACAAACCCATGTCGCTTGAAAACAGTGTTTCCACATGGTCAATATTTGGAAAAGGAATGTCTGGATTATAAAGTGCACTCACAACTCGTGACACAAAGAACTTTAAATACCCGTAGTTTTTTGGAGAAAGATTTTGCATCGACAATTGGTTCTCGAAATTATTAGTAATTTGTGGGTCAATAATCTTGATCAGTAGATCCACAATTTTAAAAAGTAATACCAAATATTCATCATTAACCTTACTCAAAAGAACTGCATATTCATTAGGGCGGTATATTTTGAAGTGCGTATAAGTATTTGTACGTAGAGGACAGGTAGAAATTTTATCTGAAAAACATTTTATTTCTGAAGCGTAGGATTTCATAATTAATTAAACTTCGATACTTAATTTAGCTAGAATCATTTCTGCATTTATTACACCTGGAGCAACATTTAATTTTAGTCGAGTAATCATTTCTATAAGCTCTTGATCTTCTGCCGAAAGCTCTTTTGATGTGCGAAGTGCCTCAACTTGGGCTTTTATGAAAGCTCTAAATTCAAGATCGAAATTATGATTACTTTTAAGTTGAGCAATTTGTTCTCTAGGATCAGTAATACTGCTACCAATTTTCTTGAAATATCTTTTAGCAAACATTATGCAGAGTGATTTTTTTAAGTTGAGTTTTCTTTGAACCTCAAACGGAACTCTGTGCTCATCGTTATTAAAAGTTCTGCCAGCAGTGCGATCGTTCATATTTACGGATTAAACTTTTGGAATTATACACTGTTTATTGTAAATTCTAAAAAAGTTTGTACATTTTTTTCTAGTATAAACCACATATGTCGTTATAGAATGAAATAAATATTTCTTTATGTAAAAACTATGGCTAAAAGAATAGCAATTAATGGATTCGGAAGAATCGGTAGATTAGTGTATAGAGCATTATTGGAAACAAATTTTTTAAATGGAGCAGTGGAGGTAGTTGCAGTTAACGATTTAGTATCTGCAGAGAATCTTGCTTACTTACTAAAGTACGATACAGTCCACGGGAAATTAGATATTGACGTAAAAGCTTTGGATGCAAATACTATTCAAGTTGGTGATAAAACTATTAAAACGTTAGCACTAAAAGTGACCCCAGCAGAATTGCCATGGACAGAACATAATATCGATGTTGTAATAGAATCTACAGGTGCCTTTACTAAGAAGGCCCAGGCTTATGGGCATATTACTGCAGGAGCAAAAAAAGTCATAATTTCTGCACCAAGTGATGAGGATGTCAGGACATACTTAATAGGAGTAAATGACAACCAATACGCAAATGAAGAAACTATTTCTAATGCAAGTTGTACGACGAATTGTTTAGCACCATTGATTCATGTTTTGCTTCAGGAAAATATTGGGATTGAAGAAGGATTAATGACTACGATTCATGCATACACTGCAGATCAGGCATTACAGGATGCACCACACAAAGACTTTAGAAGAGGAAGAGCGGCAGCAGCGAATATTGTTCCGACAACTTCTGGCGCAGCAAAATCGATGGGAGAAATTTTCCCAGATTTAAAGGGGAAGCTAACAGGTATGGCATTTCGAGTTCCAGTTACAGTTGGTTCTGTAGTAGATTTAACTTTCAGACCAAGTAGAGACACAACTTTAGAAGAAATTAACTCAGCTATGAAAAAAGCGAGCGAAACTTACCTAAAAGGAATTTTGAAATATACAGAAGACCCAGTTGTTTCTAGCGATTTTAATCACGACACTTATTCAAGTACTTACGATGCAGGTGCTTCCATTCAATTAAATTCAAGATTTTTCAAGCTAGTAGCTTGGTACGATAACGAGTGGGGATACTCAAACAGAATGGTTGATCTTCTTAAAGTAGTGGTGGATCAAATGTAATGCTTAGAACTCAGGAATCTATATTAGCTGAAAAGCAAAGAGAGTTTGTACGCGGGCCTTATCAAGAAGTAGGTGAACAAGATTCCTCTATAAAACTACTTACAGCTTTTGTAGGATATTTGAGAAAAGAAGATTTTGATCCTACTTACTTAGAAATTTTCGAAAGACTACCCCATGTGCGAATAGAAATGCAAAAGCATATGTGTGCTTCGCTAGTAGTTGCTTGTACCATAGAATTGGATGGAGAAGATCCGATTTTGGGAGTAGATGGGATATATAATCACCAGGCGTATTGTCCAAGGTTACATCAAGAGAGAATTACTGGAAAAGAAGTAGGTTACGAAGCTTGCCAAGATGAAGAAATCTGCAATCAACCAGGTCATGGAGAAATAGTAACTTTCAAACATTTTCTTGAGTCAAAAGGATTTATAAACGAAGAAAATTATCACGAAATTTTGCGACCAAACTCCAGAAGTGAAAAGAACCCAATGGGAATAATTAGTGTGAACAGATTTATTCAATTTTTAAAAAAGAACCTGCAGATTCTTGAGTACCTCCAATCTGTTAAGAACAAACTTAAAATCTCCCTCTATGGCCAGAAAATCTGTTGTGAAGGATGTAAATCTGTCTTTGCTGCTGCTGGATTGTCTGATCTAGCAATTCATGTTGCAGAAAACACTTACCACTACGAAAGAAATATTAGAAGAAAAGCTTTACCACAAAGGCTTAATCCACAATCAGCACTTCAAGAACCAGGTACTACTACCGGAGCAATAGCTTTACAGATTGAGATTTAAAGCCTAAACTATAATATACGGAATAAATCATCAACTTTTGTGGTCATTATGTACAAACTCGTCAAACAATTACAAAACTACTCTTTAGAAAATATCTCTAATATTGGTGAAAAAACTGTAATTCTCAGATCCTGTTTGAATGTTGCAGTAAACGAGAGTGGTAAAGTTACAGATCCGACAAGAATTAATGAATCAATTCCTACAATAAAATATCTGGCAGATAATGCAAAACGTGTAGTAATTGTGGGCCATCTTGGACGACCAAATTCATATTCGCATGAATTAAGCTTTTGGAATGTAAAAGAACATCTGGAATCTAGCCTTGGACTATCGTACGATGTACAGTTTGTTCCATTTGGATCCAATGAAGAATATACATCCAAAATAGTACTTTTGGATAACATTAGATTTTCACAAGATGAAGAAAACAAAGACTTAGATAAAAGAATGAAGTTCGCGATAAAGCTAGCTGAACAGGGCGATGTTTTTGTAAATGATTCCTTTGCGGATTATCGTGAATCTGCATCAACATTCGATATCGCAAAAGTCCTACCTAGTTATCTAGGTTACAAGTTTATTCAAGAAGTAGAAAAACTTTCACAACTAGCAAATCCAAAGCGTCCATATGTAGCTGTTTTAGGAGGTGCAAAACTTTCAGAGAAATTGGATGTGTTAAATGCTCTTAGTGAGCAAGCAGACAAAATAATTATTGGAGGTGCGATGGCTTATACACTGTTGAAAGCAAAAGGAGTAAATATTGGAAATTCAATGGTAGAAGAAGATAAAATTGAGGTAGCAAGAGCAATTGTCGCGAAATATGAAGACAAACTAATTTTGCCAACAGATCATTTGATTTCGGACGAGTTTAGCGAATATTCGTCCTATGAATATACAACTAGTGCAGAAGTTCCGGAAGACAAAGTAGCAATCGATATTGGATGGGACAGCATTAGAAGATTTACCGAAACAATTTCTTCAGCAGAAACAATACTTTGGAATGGACCAATGGGAGTTTTCGAATGGACTCATTCTTCTGTAGGAACAAAAGAAATTGGAGACAGTATTCAGAAATCCACAGCTTATAAATTAGTAGGAGGAGGCGATACGATTGCTGCAATCCACAAATTTAACTTAGAGGGTTTTGATCACATCTGTACAGGTGGTGGGGCAATGCTAGCATTTATTGCGAATGATGAATTCCCTACCTTGGATGTAATTTTGAATAAGCAATAATATTATGAGTGATACTATAGAAACAGCAAACGAGTATCTATCTGTAGATGAAATAATTGCTACAATAAGTAAGCTTGCAGAAACCCAAGATATAACACCACAAGAGATCTTAGATAGGCTAAACGAACTCACGCACCAGGTAGATCCAGCTCGTGCTTCTGAAACTTGGGAGAGTGTACTTGAATATATTTCTACAGAAGTACCTTCAAAACTGCCACTTCTGGATTCTGCGGTTAAGTTGATTATTAGTAATATTGGAATTGGAGAAGAATCAATACTAAATATTAGAATGCTGCAACTGGATTTCGATAGAAGGAAAAAAGCTGAAGGAGCAAGAACACGAACAATGGTAGCAGTTTGGATTGCAGCACTAATTATGGTTTTGGGAGGAATAAGCTTGTTAAGTACTCGTCAACAAGAGGATGAACTTCGAAAAGTATTCGAGCAGTTAAATAATTTTCAGTATGATTCGTTGGTAGCCGATGATGAAAGTTAATCTAGCTACTTTGAACTAAATGTTTCTCCAAAATAAATTCCAAGTTTTCTTGCTGTTTGAAATACTAGGTCTTCACTTGTAACAGTCTTTAATCGAGAAATAGCTTCTGTAATTGGCACAGTTTGCATTTTGCCAGAAATAAAACACACCATTTCTCCAAATCTTCCTGCTTCGATTGCATCAATCGCGCTGGCACCATAGATCTTAGCAAGAATTCTGTCCTCAGCATTTGGTGTTCCTCCTCGTTGCGTATGACCTAAAATAACATTTCTCATTTCGAATTCACCAGGTATCATGCTTTCTATTCGTTCCATAATCTCATATGAGATTCCACCTAAACGATTTTCCGAGTTTTCTGCTTTCATATTTGTAACAAATCCCTCGTTGATCGCACGAGATCCTTCTGCTACAACAACAATAGAATAGTTTTTTCCAATTTTTTTTCTCCACGAAAGAAAATTTATCATGCTTTTGTAATCAAATTGTAATTCCGGAATTAGAATTGCATTGGCTGCTCCTGCTAAACCTGCGTTTAATGCAATCCATCCTGCATATCTTCCCATCGTTTCTACAAAAAAAACTCTATTGTGACTTAATGCAGTTGTATGAATTCTATCCAACGCTTCAACAACAATATCCACAGCGGTACTAAATCCAAAAGTTTTATCTACCACCGAGAGGTCGTTGTCTATGGTTTTTGGCACCCCGACAATTTTTACACCTTGATCCACTAGCTGCTGTGCACCAGATAAAGTTCCATCGCCACCAATAACTATTAGGGCTTCAATTCCTAACTCTGATAGATTGGCTTTAGCCAAATCAATAATTTCTTTTGGAATTTCTCTTACAATACCGTCTCCAGCTTTAGCAGAAAACCTACCTTTGTTTGTTGTTTGTAAAATTGTGCCTCCAATGTGACTTATTCCTCGGACATCTTTCACTTCTAAAGTTATAAAGTCTTTATCCAGAAGACCTTCCCAACCTTTAATAAAACCAATGAATTTATAACCACGGTTTACACCTGTACGGACAATAGATGCAATTACAGCATTCATTGCTTGGGTATCACCTCCACCGTTAATTATTCCAATTTTCTTCATATATAAAGGGTATCAGAAAAAGACACAAGTTTAAAGTCAGAGCACGGTAATGAGTTGCCAGAAATCTAAAATCGCAAAACTTCTTCGCCAATTAAACCTGGTATAATAATTTGTTAAAGAACACTTATGAAAACAAACAATAAAAAAGTAGTACTAATTGTTATGGATGGCTGGGGACTTTCAGAACCTGATCAATACAATGCAATCGAAAATGCAGTAACTCCAAATTACGATAAACTCGTTAGAAATTTCCCAAACACACGATTAAAATCAGATGGATTAGCAGTTGGACTTCCAGAAGGACAATTCGGAACATCCGAAGTAAATCATATGACTTTAGGAGCAGGTAGAGTAATACTGCAGGACTTACCAAAAATTAATCAATCAATTCAAGAAGAAACATTTTATTCAAACAGAAAGTTGTTAGCATCTGTAGATCATGCAAACCATCATCAAGGAAATATTCATTTAGTTGGAATTCTAAGTGATGGAGGAATTCACTCTTCTATGGAGCACGTGTATGGATTACTTGAAATGTTAGATAGGGAAAACTTTAAAGGAAACATTTATCTTCATGTTTTTACAGATGGAAGAGATACACCGCCAAAATCTGCTGATAAATACTTCATGGGGCTAGATGAGCAAATTGCTAAACACGAAAGTTTAAAAATTAGTGTTGCAACAATTCAAGGGAGATATTATTTAGATAGAGACCGAGATTGGGAAAAAACAGATTTAGCTGTTCAGCTATTAATCAATGGAGATGGAAAGCCTTTTACTGATTGGGTTGCAGTTTTAAACTACGAATATAATCAAAATCTTACTGACGAATTTTTTACACAATACGTAATTAATCCGGAGGGAACTATCAAAGCAGGAGATTCAGTAATCTTCTTTCACTACAGAACAGATAGACTTTATCAAATTGTGAAAAGAATTGTAGATCGAAAACTTGAGAATTTACACCTTACAACTTTCATTTCGGTAAGTGAAGAATTCTCAGATGTTGCAGTTGCTTTCCCAAGAGATAGAATCGAACATACACTAGCAGAAACAATTTCCGAATCCGGAAAAACTCAACTCCATATTACAGAAACAGAAAAATACCCTCACCTAACTTTCTTTCTAAATGGAGAGAAAGAATCAGAGTTTCCAAAGGAAGAATGGAAAATGATTCAATCGAATCGTTTTATAAAACCTCACTACAATTACGAACCAAGTATGAGAAACTTTGAGATTACTCAAAATATTGTGGAAGCTATCGAAAGTGACAAATACGATTTCGTTATTGCAAATTTATCGAGCCCAGATATGGTTGGACATACCGGCAATTACCACGCTGCAGTAGTTTCTGCAGAATCTGTAGACTACTGTTTAGGAAAAATTTATGAGGCTATGCAGAACAGGTTAAGTGAATATGCATTAATAATTACAGCAGATCACGGAAACTCAGATAAAATGTGGGATTACGAAAATAATCAACCGCATACTCAACATACAACGGCAAACGTTCCATTCATTTTAGTTTCCGATTTAAATTGTAAGTTACATAGAAGGGACAGTTTGCAAGATATCGCCCCAACGGTTCTCGATCTCATGGGCATCAAAAAGCCAGAAGTAATGAGTGGAGAAAGTTTGATTGTGGTGCAGGAGTAGCTAAGCACCGTCTCCATTGCTAAGAGACATCATGCTTGCCAAA
>CAZYSE010000012.1:0-23322 GCA_964650085.1 uncultured Candidatus Saccharibacteria bacterium
ATAATATATTGTAAGTCTCGCCGATTTCTTCCCAAACCCCAATCAACATGTGCCTGTAAGATACTCTATCTTGTGTTCGAAGAACACCTTTGGCGCTACAATCTTAACCCTCCCAATCTAAAAATCGGGTTCAAATACCTCCTCAAAATCTTAAGCTCCTCCATCTTCAATAAATGAGAAACCAGATAATAAACCATGAACGAGGTGACAACCGTAATCAAAGTTAATATGAATAAGTTGATGGTAGTAGAACCTCTGTACGCATTAGCGGTCGAAGTAGGAACAGCATAGTATAAAACGTTCCAAGTCTTGTACATTAAGTACATCGTGACAAACATTGCTCCTGCGGCAATAAATTTGGGAATCAGTGACAACATGAGTTTACCTAGCTCGAGTCTAAACTTTGTGAAGTTGAATACGATTATTAAAGCAAAGAATTCTATTGTATAAGCAACACTCATTCCTAAAGCGATTCCACCAACAGCAGCAACCCCATCTCCCCTAGTTGTAAGATTTTCCATCGTAATGTTAGTCGCTGAAATTGCATACTCCTTATTGTGACTAAATAAATTCGTGAACACAATCGCCAAAACAATATTCAGGACCAAGGAACCTAGCGAAATTAAGAAAGGAGTTAAAGTTTCTTTTGTTGCGTAGTAAAGTCTATACATGTACCATTTTCCGATTACAAAAACATGACCGACTGCAAACCATAGTAGAACCCAAGCTATCTGATAAGTTCCATCTAAATCTAAAGCAGTATCTGTCTTTAAACCAAAAGTTAGCCTAACCACAGGAACTCTCATAATTAACAAAGTAACTATGAAAGGTAGTGCTAGGAATATCATTTCGTTGAAGGTTTTATTCACAATGTAAACGATTCCTTTATAGTCTTTGTCTTCATAGTGCTCGGAAAGTTTAGGGAAAGACGCATACGCAAAGGTAAATGCAAACATTTGAGGAACAACGAGAGAAAGTGAATTTGCAAAGTTTAATGAGGTTGCTGCCTTTACTCCAAAAGCTATTGCATCGTTAATTGTTAATGCTATATGTTCAGAAGCAACAGCGAACATTCTAGGGATTGAAATTCTCAGCAATTCTCCTAAGTATGGTCCTTTGAATGAGAATACCATCATGTATCGCAAACCTAGATAACGAGCTAACGGGACTTGTACAAGTAAATGAAGAATTGCCCCTATATAAACTCCAATTACAATTGCCCATGGTGATGGTTGCCCACCCATGACTGGGATTAAGAAAAGCAATCCAAATATTCTACCAAAGTTGAAAAACAGTGGGGAAAGCTGCGGAACTAAGTATCTATTATAAATATTTATTCCGTTTGAAACGAATACGCTAATAGCTAGAATAATTTGCGGTAAAAGCAGTACTCGCAAGTAATCAACAATGGTCAGCATTTCTTCGGGTGTCGGATAATTCTCTCCTGCAAAAGCACTTAAATAAAGTGGAAAAAATTTGTCACCAAAAAAGAAAATTATTATTGAAAGGACTCCAAATATTAGAAGAGACCAGTTTAGTATCGCATTGTACAATCGTAAGAAAGCCTCTTCTCCTTCTTTTTTTCTAGCCGAAATCAAAGTAGGAATTACAACCGCTCCTACAGATCCAAGAATTAAAACATTAGATATTAAGTCTGGAATAGAACTCGCAAGAATGAATTGATTGTATTCAACGCTTTTTGTTCCAAATGAAGATGCAGCAAGTAAATTGAAAATCTGACCTGTAATTTTTGTAAGTAATACAGGTAACATGGCAAACAAAGCTGTCTGCAAAATCTCCGTCTGTTCCATGGAAAGAATATTCTTGAGATTTTGGAAACTTCTTCTGATCGGGGTCATTTTATACGAAAGTCCAAGATATTAACGCGATAAACATTCCCAGCGATCCACCTAAAAACAATTGAAACTTATTATGTTTTTCCAAAACGATTCTTGCTTGAGCAATCAATGGAAGCATCAGCAATCCAACTAACCAGTATAACGAAACTGCATTCGCTAAATAGATGATAACGAAGCTCCAGACGTACGCATGAAGGCTCATTTTATCAATAAATTTATTTACGAAGTAAAGCACTCCAAAGAAAATACAAAGCAACATTCCGTTATACATCCAGAAATAGTTTAGATTGAAAGCTTTACAAATTAATACTGTGAACACTGCTCCTAGAAAAGCCGCTAGATAAACTGGGTTTCTATTCTCTCTTGTTAATGAGAAAGTACCATTTCCGTTTCTTTTTTCTTTATACAATTGCCAGAAGTAGAAATATACAGGAAAAACAGTAACCAGAAACAAGAAGGCTATATATTCAAATGGATTATGCTTGATTACTATATCGAATAACGCATATGACAATCCAAGAATAAGCACAAAAAGAGGATGTGTTATTCCCGAAATAAATTTTGCAGCGTGTTCATCTTTCAAATTGAATTGCTAACTTTATCTATTGTAGAACAAAAAACAACGAAGTAGAAGCCCTACTCGGCCGTGGCTTCGTAGGGCTAAGCTTCTGAAATTTATCTTGCAGGAGCTGCTGGTTTCTGGTTGTACTGAGCTAGTTTTGCCTGCATTTCTGCTGGTTGCTCTACTCCCTTCATTGTAAAGCTTAATTTTCCACGTTCGATTTTTTCAACTTTTACGTTTACTACTTCGCCTGGTTTGAATAATGCTTCGCAATCCATTCCTCTTGTGTACTCTGCAATTGCAGAAACGTGACAAAGTCCTGAAATACTCTGTGTAACATCTACAAAGATTCCGTAGTTCATTGGTTTAGAAACTTTACCTGTATACACTTTTCCAACCTCTGCTTCCTCGAACTTCGATTCAAGCTGAGCTTTGATAAAGTCCAACTGAGCTTTGTTAGAAGCTGTAATCAGAATTGTTCCATCGTCATCGATGTTCAAGTCCAAATCTTTTCCTAACTCTTTACCTCTTTCTACTAATTCTCTAATGTTCTTTCCACCTGGTCCAATGAACTCACCGATTCTTTCTCTATCGATTGAAAGGCTTGTGACAATTGGGGCGTTAGGGCTTAATTCAGGTCTTGCTGCAGAAATTGTTTTATTCATTACTTCCAAAACTTGAAGTCTTCCTGTTCTAGCTAATCTGAACGATTCCTTTAGAATTTCTGGTTTTACTCCTCTTAACTTGTTTTCGTATTGAATAGCTGTGATTCCTTCTGCAGTTCCTGTAACTTTAAAGTCCATGTCTCCATAGAAATCTTCAATTCCTTCTATATCGATAATTAGTCTGTAATCATTTTCATCAGAATCAGAAGTTATTAAACCAACTCCGATTCCAGCCACAGCAGCTTTCATTGGAACTCCTGCAGCCATTAACGCCATTGAAGATGCACAAGTTGCAGCCATTGATGTAGATCCGTTTGAGGATAATATTTCTGACACAACTCTAATTGTGTATGGGAAATCATTTTCTGAAGGAAGCATATTTTTCAATGCGTTTTCTCCAATTGCTCCGTGTCCGACTTCTCTTCTACCAGGTCTGTATTGAAATCTACCTGCTTCTCCTGTTGAATATGGAGGCATGTTGTAGTGGTGCATAAAGCTTTTTGTGCTTTCTCCTTCCATTTCGTCCATAACTTGGGCTGCTCCAAGAGCGCCTAAAGTTACAATTGATAATGATTGAGTTAATCCTCTGTTGAACAATGCACTTCCGTGAACTGTTTTTAGAACATCTACTTCTGCAGATAATGGTCTAATTTGATCTAAACCTCTTTCTAATCTTCTCTTGTTGTTCTTTAGAATTGATTCTCTTAAAACTTTCTTTGCAACGTATTCAATTCCCATGTCTAAATGATGACCTGTGAATGTACTTCCTTCTTTTGTGAAAAGTTCATCTTCTACAAGTTCAGCTCTAATTTTTGAAATTATTACGTTTCGGTCAGCTTTTTCAGGTTGAAAAATACTGTCTTCAATTTCTTTGCTCTTTTTAGCTTTGATCAAGTCTAAAACTTCTTTTGGAGCTGGTAATTCGATATCGTCTCCGAAATCTGTAACTCTAGCTTCGCCTTTGGTTGTAAAGAAGTAATCTACAAAATCATTTTGAATTATGTTTAAAGCGTTAATCGCTTCCATCGCTTTGTCTAAAACTTTGTCCATTTGATCCTCAGGAAGCTCTTTGCCCCATCCTTCAATGTTTAAGAATTTTCCTGTAACTCCAGAAATTAAGAATTCTGCGATTTCGTCGTTTCGCTCTGTAACTTTTGAGTTAATGTGAATAGATCCGTCTGCAGTTACTGATGTAACAGCACTAGATGAAGGTCCAAAATATGGAACTCCAGCCATCATTAAAGCTAAGCTTGCGCCAAAAACAGCTAATGGCTCAGGGTCGTTAACTCCATCGTATGTAAGAACTGTAAGCGCCACTAAAACAGGTTTTCTAAATCCCTTTGGAAATAAAGATCTTATTGAGTGATCCACTTGTCTTGCTTTGATAATAGCTTCATCAGAAGGAGAACCTTCTCTTTTTTGAAACTTAGAACCGTTGATTGCTCCTCGAGCATACATTTTTTCGATGTATTCTACAGAAAGCGGGAAAAAGTCTTGTTCAGTTTCTTCCTTTGCTACTGTTACAGTAGCGAATAGTGTTGTACCGCCTAATTCAAGCAATACGGAACCAGCAGCTTGGTGAGCCAATTTGCCAGTGGACAATTTTACTTCTGAGCCTAAGAAGTCGTATGTTTTGGATATCTCCATACATGTTTATTAAAAATTAAGTGATCTGCATTTGCAGAAAGTGGACAGGGTAAGTTTTGAAACAGAAGGCTGAAGATTACATCCATTGTGTTTAGCTTTTGGCGTTAATCTTCAAATTTCAGCTCCAATTTTCGTTAGAGACCTTGTCTTGGTAGGATTATACTCTAAAGTTGATCAGATTAGAAATGATTTATAAGCCTTGGGCTATGAGCTCTGAGCTTTCGTCTTCTCGTGGGTTCAGGTCACCGCACCTGAACCTGAACGTTACGAGTTCAAATGCGGAGATTTGAACTCACACAGAAATTCCGTTTTGCGATCTTTGTCTTCCATTTCTAACTTAAAACTTAAAACTTCGAACTTTGTGCTTGTTTGACATTCTAAAATTCTTGAATGATAATTCCCCGAGTTTTAAAATAACAATAATTACAAAGAATTAAATTGTATGAAAGAATTGCTAGAAAGTAAGGAGAAGCTAATAGAGTTGCTTCAGGAGGAATTTGGAACTGAAGGATACAGCAAGTTACTGGATGAATTAAATAAGGAAAACGATGCAATTAACGAACAACTGTTCTCTATCCGGAGTGAAAGTCTGTGTTTGTTTTTAAAAGCGTGTGGCATTTCAGACCAAAAAGCCCAACGGTTCGTGGAATGCGTGCTTTTTAATGAGGAACTTATGAAAGCGTTTAATATGATTTTCTTATGCCTGAAGATGACCGGAGGAATTCATGTGTATCCTCAATCAATGGATTCGGCATTGTTTAGGGCAATACTTTTTGCTGGTGTAGATTCTGTGTTTTTTGGCTTACTGCGTGGAATTCTCGGACCGAATCGTAAATTTTTTGAGACCGATGGACGGAATACATCTGAAATTAATAAAGAACAAGCAGAAGTGGTCTTCGATCTTTCGATTATTTTTAA
Organism: uncultured Candidatus Saccharibacteria bacterium; assembly: GCA_964650085.1. Classification (GTDB taxonomy): domain Bacteria; phylum Patescibacteriota; class Dojkabacteria; order J137; family J137; genus KLAP211. The sequence goes on from CAZYSE010000012.1 coordinate 5,652, forward strand.
TGGAATAATATTCGGAAAACAAATGATAAATACTCAGGATGTCGACAAAGCACAATACGCAGAAGATATGCCTGGAAAAGATGTTCCAGAAATACACTTACACGAGTACATTAGTAGCAAGGCAGAAATCTTACATTCTTATTTTGCAGATGCTGCCTAAAGCGATTTAATAATCTCAACAATCTTTTTTGGAGCGTCTAAATCGATTTGTTTTTTTGCAAATTCAATACATCCTTCTAAACTTTCACCGTTGAATCCTTTCTTGGACCTTTTTTGGTTTAGCCCGATTAGTATTGCCTGATAAAGTGTTTCAGATTTCATTTTGTCGTTTTGGATTAATGTATAGCCCAACCCAGTTTTTTCCACAAATCTTGCGTTAACCACTTGTTCATCATGAGAAGTATTAGGTATTGGAATTAAAACGCAAAGCTTTCCTAACGCTAAAATTTCTGTAATTGTGTTTGCTCCACTTCGTCCAACTATTAAATCTGCCCGTTCGAAAACTTCTCCAATGTGATCCGACGAAACGTAATCAGTAACTACGTATCTTCTTCTTTTTTCTACAGGTAAATTGTTTTGGATTTCTTTAGCTTTTTGAAAATCGTTCGTTACAGTAGAGTTTCCAGTCTGATGAATAACGTTCACATCTTCTAAAAGTTTTTCGATAAATTCAAAAACTCGTTTATTGATTTGATTGGAACCTTGATTTCCTCCGGTTATGTAGACTGTTGATCTTTTAGGATCTAAATCTTTGGTATAAAAGTCTGTTTTAGAAACTAAAACTTCTCTACGAATTGGGTTTCCAACGAGAGCAGTTTTGTTTGCCGGATAGTATTTTAAAGAAGTATCCCACGAAACTAAAACTTTGTTTGCGAATTTCGAAATAATCTTATTTGATAAACCAGCGACCACTGTTTGTTCATGAGTGACAACTTTTTTTCTAAATAGCCAACCAGCAATTGCAATTGGAACCGCTGTATAACCTCCAAAGCTGACAATAATTTGAGGTTGCTCTCTCGCAACAATCCAGAATGCTTTCAAAAATCCTACAAAAATCAAGAATAAGTCCCAGAAAAACCTGTAGAACTTAGCAAGCGGTAAATGCCTATTGAGTTTACCTGAAGTGAGATTGATAAACTTAATTCCTTGTTTTGTTATCGTAATATATTCTGCAGAGTTTGTTTTATTTCCAAGTTGATTGTACTTTTGGCCAACCCATACGAATTTTATGTAACCGTTTTTCTTGAGTTCTGATAATACTGCGAGTGCAGGAGTAAGATGTCCACCGATAATTAAAACTTTACCCTTCATAGACTCTATCCTTATTTCTTTTTCTTAAATAGTTTCGCGCACTACCAAAAACTACAACTGCTGCGATAGGCAATCCTAAAGCGCTAATAAACAGTGTGCTTATTTGAGACTCATCTGGAGTAAACCGCACAACTTGCCTTATTTTTGCACGTAAATCAGAAAGGCTCTGTTCCTTACTTAACCATTCTAAAGAATTAATTAAGAATGTAAATACGAGTTGATCTTGACCGTCTCTTTGTACTAATGAATTAACAACATCGTCTGAGAATACATCGGAATCCCCCACTACAATTGCTCTTGATTCACCTTTTTCTAATGAAGCTGCTATAGTCAAAACTCCATCGTTCTCTCGTGCTGAATACATTCTTTGCAGAGAAAAATCTAAAGTATCTTTGTCTTCGACATTTGCTTGATTTGAGGTTACATATAGAGGTGAAACAGTAACACCTTCTGCGCTACCGATAGTTAGAGGGTTTGCCCAAAGAATTGGCAAGCTCTGAGCTCCTTTTGTAATGACATCATTCAAATCTGCTCTAGATGGAAGAATCCAGAATGGGTAATCTACTGGTACTTGGAATAATCCGTTGTTAATAGGTACTACGTTATTTTGTAATAAATCGTATGCAATTTCGTTCTTATTTACTTCGACTCCATATTCTGAGAAAAAGTCTGCTAACGTAAACTCAATCTCAATTCCGCCTGTTTCTGCGGTTGGGTTAACTTCTAAAGTGTCTTGTAATAATAGAATTGAACCTCCGTTTTCAAAGAAGGTCTTTAAAGTTGCTACAACATTATCTTCCAGTTGTTGGTTAACACCAGGAATAATTAAAACTTTAATGTCTTCTGGTATAGTTAAGTTTCCTTCCTGCACACCAATTTCTTGAAAATCAAAAAGCATTCCAATTTCAGAATTTGCGATTGTATATGTTGTATCTAGTGAATGTTTAGTACCAGTTGCTAGTACTCCAATTTTTAGCTTTGCAAGACCTGCAAGCTCTTTAATTCGAGTTGTTATTTGATATTCTAAATCATCAGTAGATGCTCTTAAGTTGATTGGTCTTTTTTCCCCTTCGTATTCAATTACTATTCCAAAATGCCCAACAATACTTTGTGATGAATCTTCTGAATCAATCTGAAATAAGATTTCTTGTAGTCCAGCTGCGGATGCCTCTGCTCTACTGTCTTCTGATGCTGTTGTATTTATTCTCTCGTATCTTACTTTTCCCGGTAAGAATCTGGAATAATCGGTTAGTAAATCGTTTATGCTTTTTTGTGTAGATTGTAATTCCCCTGGAAGATTTCCAGAAGTATAGAATTTAATATCAACTTCTTTTTCGACTTGCCCTACAATATTTCTTGTTGCCTCTGAGAGTGAATATCGTTGATCGGCTGTAAGATCTAATCTTAAGTACACATTCTGGAACAAGAACATAATACCTAGAGCTAAAACAATTGTGAGACCTAAGTTTAAGTATATCGTTTTGAAGTTCTGACTCTTTTTTGCTACTACCTCAGATTTTATTCCCCAATGAGCGAGAACAAAGAATATTAGAATAAATCCAACAAAGAAACTTATGTCTTTGATGTCAAAAACTCCGTTAGATAAACTCTGATAATGAAACAGTACACTAAAACTTTGAAATAGATCTTGAGCAAAGCCTGGAACTACATTCAAAAAATCAGTGCCTCCTAAAATTAAAAGCAGACTTAAAATCAAAGTTACCAAAAAAGATGGAATCTCTGAATTAAAGAAAGTAGAAACCCACATACCTAAAGCTAGCAATGCCGATGCAAAGAACATTATTCCTACGTACTGAGCAAAAACTTGACCGATGTCTAAGGGAACAATAAGCCCTACTGTTAATACAAATGGAAGTGTTAAAGCAAGTAAAACGCTAATTAATCCCAGATACGCTGTGAACTTACCTAAAATTATGTCTCGGACTTTTACAGGCGTTGTTAGCAAGTATTCATATGTCCCCGTTCCCTTCTCCTTTGCAAATGCACCCATCGTGATTGTGGGAATTATGAATGTCATTGTTATCGCGATGGCTGTGAAAAGTTGTGTTGTATCTGCTGTTCCGAATTTTAAGTATTGAAAAGCGAAGAATAGGATTATAAAAGATACTAAAAAGAAAACGGAAGAAACAACATAGAATGTTGGTGTATTAAGAAAAACCTTTGCTTCTTTTTTTGCTATGCTTAAAAATTTCATTCCTTTAATTTAATGAATAGTTCTTCTAAATTAGTATTTATTGGATGCATGTTTACTACATTCAAACTGTTTTCTCTTAATATTTTGTTTATTTTTTTTATTTCCTCATCGCTGTTGTTACTTAAAATCAACTCAATTTTTGCACCTTGTGTTGTTTCTTCGATTTTTGGTTCAAAACCTTCAAAAATACTTGTATTTACATTGCTTTCTAATACATGAATTTGGTATTTTGCTGAATTCTCTTTTAAAGACTGAATCGATCCATCAGCAATAATCTTTCCTTTGTTAATCAAAATGATTTTTGTGCACAGAGCTTCCACCTCTTGTAGAACATGAGTACTTACCAGAACTAAACTATCCTGAGCTAGCGACTTTATTAAATTTCTAATTTCATTTCTTTGCAACGGATCTAATCCTTCAGTTGGTTCATCTAGAATAATGATTTTCGGTTTGCCGATAATCGCGATTGCTATGCCTAATCGTTGTTTGTATCCTTTAGAAAGTTCTGAGACTCTTTTATAATAAACCTCACCAATTCCTGTTGATTTAACTACCCTATCTATTTCTGATTTTCGCAGCTCTGATGAAGATACACCTTTTAGATCTAGTGCTGTGTTTATGCTGTCTTGAACTGTAAGTTCTTTGTAAAGCGGATTACTTTCAGGCATGAATCCAACATTGCTTTTGTAGTCTTCGAAGTTTTCGTAGATTGATTTACCTTCGAATTCAACTTTTCCTTCTTCAGCAAAAAAGTATCCAGCCAAAACTCGCATTGTTGTTGTCTTTCCAGCTCCATTTGGACCTAGAAGACCAACGACTTCTCCTTTATGAAGTTCAAAGCTGAGTTCGCTCAAGATTACCTTGTCTCCTAAATATTTTGTGACTTTTTCAAGTTTAAGCATGCTTAAAATAACTGTGGTTCATCTAATGCTGGAACTTCAGGTTCTGCTGTTTTAGTTTCTTTAGTATCGTCATCTTGCTTTTTGATTGATGCAGCTTTCCATAATCTTACGCCACCTAACCATTTATTATATTCAGAGAACTCCTCTCCTTCGATAATTCGGGTTGTAGCAGAGTCTGCTGTTCTAGCTTTGGCAGAAAGATTATCGATATTAGTTAAAGCAAGTGCTTCGGTGGTTGCTGGTAAAACTGGACTTCCAAACTCGTGCGTCCCGTGATGCGAGAGTATTAGGTGACAAATGTGTTCATAAACATCTTTATCAAGTTTATCTGCTGCAAATTTAGTGAATATGAGAACTCCTAAGTTTATATGTCCAATCAAACTTCCCGTTGTTGAATACTTTACACCTATTCCTGAGTAATCGAACTCCTGTGTTTTTCCAAGATCGTGAAGAACAATTCCAGCGGTTAAAATGTCGTAGTTAATGGTTGGATAGAATCTTCTTAATGATTTTGAGATTTCAATCATCTCCAAAATATGTTGCAATAACCCGGATCTAAATTCATGGTGAACAGTTTTACTTGCTGGAAGATACTTAAGTGTTTCGGAAATTGATTCGTCATTTACTATTGCTAGAACAACTTTTCTTAAATCTTTATCTTTTATCGTATTAATTTCTGTAATCAATTCCTCGAACATCTCTTCTGCAGGAATTACACTGCTTTCCAGAAAGTTATCCAGATTGGATTCATCAGAAATTCTTGCGTCTGTAACGTTAAGTTGAAACACTCCTTTGAATTCATCAACTTTACTGCTGATAGTAAGTAAATTTCCAGGAGTAAAAATATTCTTATCTAGGAAACTTAGTTTATCAGACCAAACCTTTCCGTCAATTCGTCCTGTATTATCTACTAAAGTTATTTTTAAATATTCCGCACCATTTTTATCTAAAGCTTTGTCTGATTCTAAAACTAAAAAGTCCTCGTCGAAAATTGAATCACCTTTTTTAAGATCTTTTACAAAAATATTTTTCATTTTGGAATTATCTTATGTATATAAAATAGTATAACCAGTATAGCACTACTGTAACTATTTCGAACACAATGGAGAAGATTTGAACGATAACTCTACCACCTCTTAAAACTAATGCATTTCCAAAAATTTTAAAGATTTGCCAAAGGATAGAAAAAATATTTACAACAGTTAATGCTATCGCAACTCCGAGGAACGCACCATGAAGTCCAATTGCTGTTTGAGACAACAAGTAAATTGCAGCTATAGGTATTCCAAAGTTTCTAAGTATTAGTCCAAACACAATAAAAAGGCTAAAAGCTAAAAGGTTAAAAGGCTGAAATTATTATCTTAATCTTCACCTTATCCTTAACCTTTTATTAGTATACATTGGTGTACGTTAGGTGAAAAGTCGAAAGTTAGAGGTTTTGAGATTCACCAACTATTGCAGTAATTCCTTCAGCATTTTGTCTTTATTATTCAGAAAATACCGAGTTAGTTGGTAATTATTAGTGTCTTCATAATTCACTTTTTGAATTGAAGTCGTATCTATCTGATAAATGTCGGCCTCGGGATAACCTAGAATTATGGGCGAATGGGTGGCAATTATAAATTGAGAATTCTTTTTTATAAGTTCGTTCATTAAAACTATAAATTTAAGTTGGTTATTTGGTGATAAAGCTGCCTCAGGCTCGTCTAGTATATATAACCCGTTTCCTTTAAATCTATTTTGCATTAAAGAAATAAAAGACTCACCATGTGATTGTTGATGAAGAGATTTGCTTCCGTATACTGAATTACCTGCATAGCCCAAGTTTTCTACTTCTGTGGATACATTATAGAAGGTCTCTGCTCGTAGAAAGAATCCATCTTTCGGAAGAGTCAAACCTTTTGTGACTTCTAGACTCTTGTGTAAATCCGAATGCGTCTCTTTAGTTGAAAAATTGAAATTTTTAGACCCGCCTTCTGCATTGAATCCCATTACCACCGCTATAGCTTCTAGCAAAGTTGATTTACCCGATCCATTTTCTCCCACAAAAAATGTAACCTTTGGATTAAATGTTAACTTTTGAAAGTTTTTTACTAATGGTAAATTATATGGATACTCATCGCCTAAGTTCTCGGAGCGAATTGAAACATCAGCTAAGAAATGAGAAGACTCAATTAATTTTGTCATCCACAATTTTATCACAAGCTAACCAGGGGAATTCAACTTTAAATAAAATGATATGCAGGTTTCCTGCATAAGTGCGTCGTCGCCCTGCTACGTCATCCTTACCTGCCTGACTTCAGGCACGGCGGAAGTGAGGATCTCGACCTGAAACGTTTACGTAAAATAGATGCTCGCTTCGTCCCAAAGGGACCACTTCGTGGCAAGCATGACGTTACTTCATGATAAAATATACCAATGCAAATTCAGTCCAACTGGAAAATTAAAACCCTGTTCCTCTCATTAATCGTAGGGTTTTTAGCGTATAGACTTTTGAACGTTGAGGGCTTTTTCACTTTCGATACAAATGGAATTCAAATCGGATATAGAATTAATGATTTAATTACTACATTCCGAAGTATTCTGATCCAATCGTTTCCTTTTCTGGTAATTGGATCACTTGTCTCTGCAATTGTTGCTGTTTTTATAAAGGAAGAATGGCTTCTGAGCATTATTCCCAAAAATCGTTTCCTATCACATTTAATGGTTTCTTTTCTGGGATTCTTAATGCCTGTTTGCGAGTGTGGAAATGTTCCTGTAGCCAGACGATTCATGCTGCAAGGGTTTAAGGTTTCGCATGCTGTTACCTTTTTGATGTCGGCTCCTATTATTAATCCAATTACGTTGTGGAGTACTTATGAGGCTTTTAGAGGTGTTTATCAGAATGATGTTTTGTTGTGGTCTAGAATTGCTTCTGGTCTGATTATTGCTAATGTTTTAGGATTGATTATCAGTTATAAAAAGAATCAGTTTAGTCTTTTAACAGAAAAATTTTACAAAGAAGTGTGTGAACATAAAGAGGAAGTTAAGAAGGAAAAGTTTCAGAATTTCCTAGGTACTTTTTCTAAAGAATTTACAACTGTCGCGACAGCTTTGATTATTGGATCTGCTATTGCAACACTTTTTCAATTGTTACCTCGAGAATTTATTCTTGCTGTTGGACAAAGCCCAATAATTTCGATTCTTGCTATGATATTGTATTCCTTCATAATTTCGGTTTGTTCGAATGTAGATTCATTCTTGGTTATTAGATACACTTCAACGTTTAGTGTTGGGTCTATCGCGTCATACTTAACATTTGGACCATTGATCGATATTAAGATGCTAACGATGTTGCGTTCATCGTTTAAAGTAAAAACGTTGATATTCTTTACTGTGTTTGTTCTACTTTCATCAATAATTACTGGTTTATTAGTAAACTTATTATGATTTTTGGATTCGTATTCTCAACAATGTTTGGTGGCTGGATTCTTTTTGCTCATTTTGTGCAACGCAATCTTACTATCTATACATCAGACAGATATTACACACTAATATTGGCCGCGGGATTTGCAGCTTTATTTTTCGGGATTGCTGGGTTAATACTGAACAGAAAAAAGTTTTCTGAATCAGATTCTTATTCTCTAACATTCTTTTTGACAATTGTTGGCGGACTCCTATTTTCTCCTATCCTGCTCATCTTTTCGATATTTTTATTATTAGCCCCTCAATTTAAATTCAACTTGAATCTAAACATGCTATTCATTGCAGTTATTCTGACTAGTGTGATTTTCCCAACAAAGGGAATTTCTTCGGCATTAGCAGAGGATCGTGCTGATGAAATAAATACAGTTAATGTTCAATCAGGGGCTCAGATTGTAAATAATTTTGCGACGTCTACTGATAAATACGGAATCGGTGATTGGATAGCATCGATGTCCTATAATCCAGATCCTCAGTTCTATATTGGAAAAACTGTAAGTGTGGATGGGTTTGTATTTAGATCCGCTGCCATGGATAATACTCAATTTTACATTGCCAGATACACTATTAGATGTTGTGTTGCAGACGCTGCTCCTTCGGGTTTAAAAGTTAATTTTGAGTTAGGTGAGGAATTCGCCGTTGGTGATTGGGTGAATGTGAAGGGGAAGTTTGATATTGATGATTCCCAAGGATTTGAAGAAGTAGTAATTATTCCGGACGAGATTGTAGAAATTCCTGTTCCAGAAAAACAATATATTTTCTAATGAAAAAAAGCGTAGAGACAATTACAATTGGAGTTTTGTTGATAATCGTATTTTTGCTGGGAATTTTTTCAATAAATTCAGAATTTAAAGTTTCTGGCTACGAAGTAAATCAAGGTAAAAACACAATTAGCATTTTCTTTAACGAGCCTATTAAAAAGGACATAAACTTGCAGGACTTTTTGACTATTTCTCCCGAAAGCGATTTCAAAGTAAATAATTTAGGAAATAAAGCCGAGATTGTTTTTGAACAAATTCTCCTTGGTCAAAAATATGATTTACGTATTGATAATTCGCTAACTAGTCTTTTTGGTACTCAAATCAAAAGCGATACTCAAATATCCTTTAGTTCTAAAAATCCTCGGTTTGCCTTTTTCAGTAAGGAAGGAGATACATCGTATATTAAAAGTTATGATCTGTCTGGTAAAAAAGAAGACACATTGTATTCAACAACAAATTCTGTAAAAGGCTTCTCTATTAGAAATAAATATCTACTTGTAAACGAGTCTTACGATGAGATTAATACAAAGTTAGTACTTGTCGACCTAGATACCAAAAATGTAATTAGAACTACAGATTTAAAGAACAGAACTTCGTTTAAGGCAGATCTCTCTTACGACGGAAGCTTTTTTATTTACATGAGCCAAGCGGTTAAATCAGACGGAGATTTTGTAATCCCTATAGAATCTAACAATTTAAACATTTTGAATATTCAAACTGGGGAAACTAAAGAAATCGATTACAAAAGATTCTCTGAGGACGTTTTAGATATTTTCATTACGCCAGATAACAGCGCACTTTTAATTAGAGGATACGATTCTACCTTCTTTATTCAATCTATCGCCCAAAATGATGAGCCCGTAACCCTTTCTAAGTTTATAGGTACAGGTGGATTTAATTCCAAAGGAACTAAGGTTATTTTTGCAGCATTTGATCCTACCGCTGCGTTTACCTCTTACCCTTTCATTACTGTTTACAATTCGGATAGAACTACCAACGACTTTAAATTCGATGGTAACTTTGTAACTGACCCCATCTTTTATGGGGAATCCGCCGTGATGTACGCAAAGAAACTAAAAGACATTGTAGGAACTCCTGGAATATTTGGTATTTTCACTTTTGATGCAGAAAAGGAAACAGCAATTGTTCAATCAGACACATTTTTTGAAAGCTTCGAACTTCCTAAACTTAGTTCCGATGAAGTTTACATGTGTTATGAGAGTTATTCCCAAATGGCCTTATTGGATTTCAACAATCAGAGAAACTTTATTAATCAACGAAAACCTTCGAACGCTTCTATAAATGTTATGGAACTAGGTTCGAAAGATTCTATTGTAAAGATTGATAACGCTTACGACTGCAAATGGTTCTAAAAAACCTGCGAGTCAAGTTCGAAATCCCAATATCCAAAACACTCTAACGTACTGCGTCATTCCTGCGTATGCAGGAATCTGGTGGGTGAATTATTTCCCTCCGAAACCCTACAGTTGGAGCAATACCAAATTAAGAACGATATGACACGACATCAGCATAAGTTGTTTAGTTGCATCACAGTACCAACTAGGCCGTTTACTTCACAACAATATACCTTGAGGAGATTCCTGCATACGCAGGAATGACGACCAGGCCAGTTTAGGAACTTACTGTCAGCTTTGAGTAAAAGGAGACTTTTTCTTACTCTTGGTTCCCCAATTCTTATTTCTTCTGAATCTTCTTACCATTTTCATCGTTTTCACTTATACTAATGACAGTACACATTTTTTAATATGAAATTAATTTCGAAAACATTTTACTCAATCTTAGTTCTCTTGCTTTTAACTACTTTAGTTGGAGTGACATCGAGAGTAAACGCTCAAGAAGGTGGATTATCTATGTCTCCTGTCGATACCGAAATACGAGCTAAGCAAGGCGACACTATTAATAAATCCTTCTCTTTAACAAATACTTACTCAGCTCCACTTGAGTTTGTTGTTAGCTTTGGAGAAGTCGTAGATAACGCCGTTAAAGAAATTCTTGATTCTGAAAGCTATCTACAAGCAGATGTTAGAAGATTTACACTTGAAAGTGGGCAAACACAGACTATTAACTTCTCTTTTACTGTTCCTTCATCTTTAGTTGATGGTTTCTACGTTCCAGTAGTGATTGTTAAGACTACTTCACAAAGCACTGGTGCTGCAGTTTCGGCTGCATTGGGTCATAGAATTAATCTCTTTGTTTCTGGAAGTGGCCAATATCAGGCATCTTTAGATCTATATAAATTCAGTTATTCCGATGAGAATGCATTCGACAATACAATTGCGATTGATGTTGCATATGTAAATTCAGGCGTTTACCCAACAAAAGTATTGGGAAGATTTCAAATTGTAGACGATAACGGTAACGTAGTTTTTCAAAAAGTGATTAACGAGGCATTGTTGTATCTTTCCAAAGATAAGTCTTTTGAAGAGACCTTTTTATACGATTTTAATATTCTTGATACGTTAAATTCATCACATAAAACCGCGGAACTTCAATTAACGGACGCCTACACTGGCAAATCTCAGGTATTTAGAATAGATTTGAATACTCAAAATAAGTCATTGTACATTCTGATTGCTGGTGGAATTGGACTGATTGTTCTAGTCTTAGCTAGTTCAGCAAATTCAAAGCGACGAAAAAGAAAATCTAATACTTAAATCCGAACTATGCTAGCAAATATTTTACTCTCCTTCGTATTTCTTGGCATACTAATCTTCTCCGCTAAACTGGTGGAAAGTGCATTTGTAGAACTTGGAAGAACCTTCAGAATAAACGAGTTCTTTTTGGGATTTGTTGTCTTAGGACTAATAACCTCTCTGCCCGAAATTAGTATTGCAATATTCTCGAGCGAGCATCACCCAGAAATTTCTGCAGGTAACTTGATAGGCGCTACAACTATTATATTGACTCTCGTAATTGGATTATCCGCAATTAAATATAAAAAAATCGCCTTCGAAAAAGATTTTTCTACCAGAGAATCATTAGGAGGAATTTTTATTATCTCCCTTGGACTATTAGCTCTTGTTGATAGAAACTTAGCAGTTTATGAGGGCATAGGCTTAATTCTGGCGTATCTTGGATACGTGATTCTGATTAATAGAAAAATGTGGACTACAGGTAGAAAAGTATTTTTTCTAACACTAGATAATTCTTCAATGTACAAGAGTATTATTTTGGTTGTAGTTGGAATTTTTTTACTACTGTTCTCTTCAAACCAGATTGTTAATAATTTAGAGGCTATTGTTGATGGTTTTGGAATTTCAGGTACATTTGTGGGGTTAGTACTTTTATCTTTGGGAACAAACTTACCGGAGCTAACTATATTGTTTACAGCTAAACCTGGAGAAGAGGAAAGTCTAGCATTGGGGAATTTTTTCGGAAGCGCTTGTATAAATGTTGCAATATTAGGAACCTTAGCGATTATATCCAATGGAGTTTTACTTACAGACATTACTACTTTAACAATTGGATTGTTCTTCTTGTTCTTTGCGTTAATTATGTTTGTTGTATTCTCACTTTCTGAGCGTAATTTAAGCAGACGTGAAGGGGTTTTGATGGTTTCGATTTATGTAGCGATGGTTATCAGTCAGATAATTGTTTTGATATAGGGTTTTCTCCTCAACGTAATCTTGAATTAACTTACGAAATTTCAAGCCATGTCCTATTTTATAGCTTTACCACCTTTTAGTTCGTGCTCTACATAATGACAAGATGGAATAACAAACGCTTAACTTTGCAAACAGTTTCTAACTAATTAAATTTTCTATACTACTTTTGATAGCAAAAGTAGCCAAAACTACCGGGGTAAAATGAGTGGACCCAAGTATTTAGTAAGTCTAACTACTAGCAACAGCATTTTACCCCCGTCCCCAGATTGTTTTACTTGAGTCACGATAGAGTAACTTACACACACATGTTGATCGGGGTTTGGGAAGAAATCGGCGAGGCTTACAAGATATTAATACTTGTTCCGATTTCGCTCCCAAAACTTGGGCTCCACCTTTAGTTATAAAGGTGGTAATCGCATTACTTAAAATTGAAATCTTCAAATCTAATCTGATTCTTATCTGCTCCTAATTCCACTAAAATGTCTCGCATCTTATACATCATAATACTAGGACCGCAAATCAAAATCTCTCGGTCCTTAAAATCAGGTACGTGCTTCTTGAAATATTCTGCGTTAATAAAGCCTTCTGTATCTGAATAGTGCGGAATAAACTTAAACGCGCCAGTATTAGCTTTAAGTTGAATTTCCTCCAAATATACAGCATCTTTTTCATTTCTGTTTGAATGTATAAATATCAAATCTATTCCGTCAGATTCGTAAAGCATAGAAAGGAAAGGTGTTGTTCCAATGCCTCCAGAGATCCACAATTGCTTCTTTACGGCTTTGTTCACAGTAAAGCGACCATGTGGTCCCACTATTTTCACAACATCGCCTTTCTTAGCCATTTTTAATTTTTCTGAATAATCGCCAAGCGATTTAGACGAGATTCTAATGTTTTCGTTATGTATACTTGATGAAATCGAATAGGGATGTCCTTCGTCAGGCACGATATTGGAATCAACAAATTTTAAAAATACGAATTGACCAGCTTGAAAAAGCATCTTCTCTTCTTTTGGTTCTAGTTCCAACTCAGTGATAGAGTCTAAATCTTTAATGCTTACAACCTCATACAAATACTTTCTGCTGAAATTACCATAAATCCATTCTCTGTAGATAAACGACAAAGTACCAATCATAATTAATGCAAAGTTAAACAGCCATACTATTCCAAAGCTGTTCTGGAAAACATGCAATGAAGCCAACAATAAAACTACAATCATGAGTTTGTGGGTTCTTTTCCATATTTGATACGGCAATTTAATTACTAGAGTTAGCAACAGTAATACGTTCAAAAGGTAAAAAGCAGCAATTCCCGTGTTGTAATTGAGAAAATCGCCTGGTAAAAAGTGTAATCTTAAACTTTCTAGACTCAATAACCCCTTAGTTGCCAAGAATAATGGATGAACTAAAATAAATACGTATGCGTATCTTCCTGACTTTTGATGTGCTTTGTATACTTTATCTAACCCTCCATAAATCTTTTCGATAAATCCAAATCTCGAAGCATGTAGAAAGCTGTTTGCTATAAATGCGATTCCTAGTAAACCCGAAAGCTTAGCTAGAATTGGTTGTATAGGCATTGCAGGTGATGCAGTAACATCCAGCGCCCACACAATTACTGCAAGTATTGGGAGTACCCAGAAAAATATTTTATTGAAAAAGTTTGATTGTTTCATCGATGTAAGTATAAAGGTTCGAGGTTCACGATTCAAGGAAATCACCCCTCTAGTGCTTCGCACTTTCTCCCCTCAAGGGGAGTGTCCGTCATAGCTGAAAGCGAAGACGGACGTGGGGTGATTTACAAGCTGAAATTTCTATTTAATCTTATTCCTTACTTCTTCATCTTAACCTTCATTCTTGTTATATACTTCCAGCCGGCAAGATATCCAAAATATTTATTCCAATGATTCTTAGAATAAGAACGCTGAAAGTTAATACCACTAGTCCACTAACAGTTTGTATAATTAACTCTCGGGCTTTTTTAACGTTTGCTTCGTTACCAGTCTGGTACATTATTCCTGCATAAATTAACATTACTAATGCTACACCTCCCATTACTCCATAAATTATTCGTATTAATCCAGTAATAAGCCCTGATGGTGTTGTATCTGTACAACCTATTCCAGTCCAAACTCCTCCTTGTGCTCTACAGTCGCAACAAAGATTATAGTTCTCTGACTCAACTCCGCTCGAATTTGCGTTTTGACTACTTGCATTTGCGCCACCTAGACACGCTATTGTATCGATAACGGATGAGTTACATAGTGGGACGCTTCTTGTACTACTTGTTTGAGTTGGATCACAAATTAGTAAGGTATTTGTTGATGTGTTTACAGTAATAGGTTCTCCAGAATTAAAACATCGTTCGCACTTTAATCCTACATTAGCTGGTTGGTCAAAGATATTTGATCCACCACCTTGGATATTTCTCAGTACATCGTCTGTATCCAAAAAACACCCTACATTGTTAGCACACTTTTTAGGAGCAAGCTTTTCTGGAGCAATAGAAATTGAGTTTGCAGGATAACCTACTCCCATTCCTAAGCCCAATTGAGGTTTGATAACATCGGGTCCAATTTCTGTTGTGGCATTAACGCTAGGAACGAACTTGTCTCCTACTTTTTTAATTCCTATTATCATGTTTGCACCTATCATAGCCCTGAGTGCTTCGTCGATGGTATCGTATGCAACTTCATCTGCTTGATTAAGTTTATCTGCAGAATAAATAATTTCTTTTTCAGCTGTATAACAACCTTTATTGGAATCATCAATACCTGGCCCTTCCACAATGTATATTCCTGGGGTCACTCCAGTTGGAGGAATCTTGCAACAAACTCCTGCTTGCAAAGCCTCAACAGAAGTTTGTTCAGAAGGGTTTACGAATTTGTAACCACTCGGACAACAACCTGCAACAAATCCTACTGTGAAGTTTAATCGGTTTGGTGCTCTCTGTGGAGTCCAGCCTGCTGGGCAGTATCTAGGAACTGCAAACAAAGTATCAGTAGTACCAGTAGTTCTTGCTACACTCTCTACATTTTGACATCTAGGATCAAATGATTGGTCTTTACAAATAATAGCTGCGGAAAGTTCAGAGTGAGACATCCATCTTACAATCACACTCGAGAATGCTTGATTTACGCAAATGTTGGCATAGTCATCTCCGTAAGATAGTTCAAGACTTTCCTGAAGTTTACTTATATTGACTGTGTCGAAAAATTGAGCAGAAACGGCTCGCTCCAATAAGTTATAACCATTTGGACAATTACCATAATTATTTATACAACTAATTCCAGAACCAAGGGTTGTATAGTCGAAGTTGCCTCCTGTTAACCCCCCACCAGTTGTAGTGGTATTAGCATTAGGTATTGTACTTCCTACAGTCAATAGTCCACCCACGTTTAAATTTGAAAGTAATCCAGTCACTTCTGCTCGACACGCAAGAGTATAGTCCTCGACTCCTAGTTTAAGTATAGACTGGGAAGGCGTCACAGTATTGTTAAAGATTAGAGCTGTCGAGTCATCGCCATTAGGCTGTATACAGGTAGCATTTGTTAAATCACTACTATTAATACAATTTCCAATTTGTCCAAGAATTACTGACATTGCTGGTTGAAAGCTATCTAAATCTTCTGAGGGAAGAAGCAATCCAATATCAGAGAAATTGTTAAAATCCGAAAGTATGAAGTCGAACCCCAAATCCATAGCATAGAAACCTCCGCATGCAAAATTAGTTAAGTTCGCTCTTAAGTTGCCTTCGTTGATGTTATTAAGCTGAATATCGTTTGCCAATGCTACTAGATATGGTTTGAGAATTGAATCTCTATACTGATTCCTCCACTTAGAATTTGTTGCGAAGAAGACGCCAGCATTAGTATTAAAGGAGCCCATGTTACTCTCTAGATATGTGTATAGCAAATCTATAACTGCAAGTTGGTCATCTTCTAGTTCGGCTACTGTACTTGAAGACCCAGTAGCGTTTATTAGTTGTTGCAATGCAACGTTATAGTCAATATTTGGAGCTGCGCAAACCACCCCACTACTTGCGTTCTTATCTACCAATTTAACGGGATTATATGGAGAAAGTGATACTAATGTACTCGCAAAGATCAAAATGATAATTTTTGTTTTAGTAAACCAATTTCTTTTCATAAGATTCACGAACTAAGATTCAAGATTCAAAGATCCATAGTTTGAATCTTTGATCTTGAGCCTTGAACCTTTTCGCCTAAGGCGATCAGTTATGCATTAAACTTTTCTTCTTTCCTTTCTTATTTATCACTCTAGTTTTGAAGTAATAATATCCTCCAATAACTGCAGCTAAGATAAGGATAATTTTCCAAGGAATCAACCAGAACGAAACTGCGTAGTCTACTCTAGTATTTTCTCCAGTTGCTTTATCGTTGTAGAATAATTGTAGTGTTGCTGTGTATCTTCCGAATCTAATTTTATCTAAGTCTTTTGCGTGAACGCCAAATGAATAATCGGTTTGTTTAGTTTGCTCGTTGTAAGTACCATCAAATCTAAATGCACTGTCGCTCCAAGTATTTACAAATTCTCTAGTTGTTCCAGAAAGAACCGAACCTCTGTTTTCGTTAATGTTTTGAATTAAGAATGTTGGTTTTGCTAAGTCTCCTTGATGAACAGTAATTGATCCTCCAGGTGTTAAGTAAACGTTTCCTGCATTTCTAAGAGTTAATACAAAGTTAAGTGGATGCCATTCGAACATTCCTAAGAATGGTCCGTTGAACCAAGCGTCTACAACATCAAAACTATCAACTTCTAAATCTGATCTAATATCACCAGGAACTGTAACAAAAACTAACGGTCCTAATCTAGATGCCAAAGCAACTTGATTTGGTCCTGCTGAAGGGTCGTATTCTGTGTCTGACAATAATAAAGCTGCGGTATAAGACCCAGGTTCTGCGTCTGCTGGAACATTAATTTGAAAGTTAACATCCGCTGTATCTCCAAGTTCTGTAACTGTATAAGATCTGTCTAAAGGTTTAATCCAATCCTCTAAAGATGTTTTAGGCTTATTTCTGCCCTTATCTAAGAAAACTGGAGTTCCCGTTTTATTGTCTCCTGTGAAGTCGACAGTAACTGGATATAAAGTTACAACTAAGTCTACTTCTGGGTAATCGTGTCGTAATTCAAATGTATCAGAAATACTTCTACCTTTTTCAATTGTATATTCTAAAATTGTTGCATTAATAACTGCACCGTAGACTCCTTCTCTTTGATCTTCTTCTACTATGTCCTGCGCCAATACAAATACTGGTGAAGATACTAAAAATAAAACTACAGAAAATGAAAGTAATCTAAAATATTTCATAGAAAAATTATTTAACTAAAACAATATCATCTTACTAGAATTCAGGAATGACGACAATGGTTT
>CAZYSE010000012.1:23422-27760 GCA_964650085.1 uncultured Candidatus Saccharibacteria bacterium
GGGGGGTGGGGTTCTCTTTAAGTTAGTTTGTTAAGCTTAGAAAGAAGCTGTAACAGTGTAAGTTACTACGTGTGAGTAAGCACCTACTTCCTGAGCAGCATCGATTCTAACTCCGTGTTCCACTAATGTAGTGTTAACTAAGTCAGTACCTGCAGGTGAAACTGGACCAGCATTAGAAACGATGTCATCAGCAGTGTTATCTGTGATTACATAGTAGTCTGTTGGTGTAGCTCCAAAATCGCCTCCTCTAGTATGACCAGCAGCAGGTGATAATCTAACACCGTATCCTGATGTAGCAGTTAAATCGTCTCCCGCACCAGCAACATCTGGGATACTAACAGTAGCAGTTTTTGCTAATCTGTCTTGAGCACCACCAGCAGTATCTACGGAACTTGAAACAAAGTTAATTGTGTATCCAGATCCAGCATTTGTAGCAACCTTTAATCTATATTGACATCCGTTTACTCCTGTACCAGGGTTTGGTGTTGCGGCAAGTTGTAGAATTCCCATATCACAAACTCTGTTTCCAGCAGTTAAGCCAGGTGCTAATAAAGCAGTATCAGCAGCGTTCTTCAACACAAATGATAGTGTTGGAGGAACTAAAGCAGTAATGTTAACATCGTTAGCATCTCCAATGTACCAAAGGAAAGCTCCGAAGTCCCCAGACTGTGTAGTAATTCCAACTGAAGTGTTTCCAGCTTCAACATTAGTATCTAATCTACTTGCTGCAATAATAATTTCGCAAGTACCAGGTACTCCAGTAATTCCAGTTAAAGATAAAGTAGGATTAGCAGTGTTGTCCGCAATTGGTGAACCCGCTAGAGTTACAGCACCAGAACAACCGTTAGCTACAGTAATGTCCGCTGAGGCAAGACCTCCGGCATTATCAACGATAATTCCGTTGTTAGCAGTTAATGGACCTCCAGTAAATGTTATTTGAACAACATCTGTAGGAGCGATAGCAGTAGTAAAATCAAATGTAATTGTTGGCGTAACGTCAACGTTTACAGCTGAGGATGTAGCAACAATACCAGCTCCAGTAACATCCATGTTTGTTAACGCTGCTGCGGAAACACCAAAGAAGCCTGAAAAAGGCGCTGCTAATAGAGCAAAAACAGTTAATAGTGCAACTTGTTTTTTCATTCTATTAAAATAAAATAAATAAAATAATTTAGCATATAACAACACCTATCTTAAGATAACCCCATGCATCTCAGTAATAGTTGTGTAATAGCATTACCCTTACAGTAAATCATTTATTGAAAGTGATGTCAAGCCTTACTGGGGTAATCAATCCATACATAGGTTATCTCGGATCGAAAAGATCTGATGGACTTTTTGAGGATCAAAAATAGTCAAAATTTGACTAAAAAAATATTTTCTTTTTGAAAATTTTCAGGAATTATTGAAGACTTTTTTCTTCACTTTGAACAACTTTGAAGCGGGATTTTGCTTGGCAATCTTTTGAACAACCGCCTTCGAATTTTACATCACATTCTTCACAGCAAATAAACTGTTTATTGCATTTTGCATTGCAGCAATTTATGTATCGAGCTACTTTTTTATTACAATGTTCGCACTCTGTAATAATTTCTGGATTAATTGAGTTAACTGGAACGTGAATTCTAGAGTCGAAAACGTAACAAGATCCTTCAAAATCTTTTCCACCTGTTTCTTCACCATATCGAACAATTCCTCCGTGTAGCTGTCTTACATTCTTGAAACCTTTTTCAACTAAATAAGCTGAAGCTTTCTCACATCTAATTCCTCCAGTACAATATGTAACTATTGGCTTGTCTTTTAAATCTTCGATGCTATCTACAAATTCAGACCATTCTCTAAAGTTGTCGATATCTGGTGTAATTGCATTTTTAAACTTACCAATTTTTGATTCATAATTATTTCTTGCGTCAATCAAAATGATTTCGTCTCCATTTTCATCAAGTACTTTTCTTAAATCTTGAGGTTCAATATAAGGAGCTTTGTGCTTAACGCTAACAGGAGTTCGCAATGATACGATTTCGTCTCGAACAACTACTCTTAATTTAGGAAATGGTTCTTCTTCTGAATAACTAATTTTCCACTCAATATCGTTAAATTCTGGATAGGTAGCTGTAACTTTCATGTATTCATTGATACCTTCTTCATCTCCACCAATTGTTCCATTCAAACCTTCTGAGCCTATCAAAATACGACCTTTTAAACCCAATCTTGAGCAAAGTTCGAATTGATCTTCTCTGAACTGTTTTGGATCAGCTAGATCTACGTATTTGTAATATAAAAGCACTTTAAACATACGAGTAATTATATCATGAGAGCTGTTTGCCGTGTGCCGTGGGCTGTGAGCTGTGGGTTTATTCAACGTCATGGTTGCGAGCCTGCCTCTGGCACGGCGAAAGCCATTTCTCCGAAAGGCAGGCGAGCGTCACACCCAAAAACGTCATGCTTGCGAATGCGAGCATCTCTTGGTTAAATACGTTTATAACCCCAGATCCTCACTTTCGTTAGCCATAGGCTAACTCGTAAGGATGACGCTATGAACAAACTTCGCACTTGGGCAGGAAACCTGTGAAGAAGGTCAAGGCTCAAGGCTCAAGGCTCTACGCTCTAGGCTCAGGTTTCTAACTTCAGATTTCATATTTGGTTTTTGATTTTTGGTTTTAAGTTTTAGGTTTTTGCCATATAATATGCAGATACTTAACTCAAATTATTAACCCTTTATATGTGCGGAATTGTTGGATTTACTGGAAAGCCGGATAACGAGACTCTTAAAAAAATGACTGATTCTATCTTCCATCGAGGTCCCGACGATGATGGGTTTATCGAAACCAAAGCTTTCTCTGTCGGGTTTAGAAGATTAGCAATTATCGACTTAACTAGCGATATGTATCCAATTGAGAACGAAACTGGAAACGTTAAAGTTGTTTTAAACGGAGAAATTTATAACTACAAAGAACTTAGAGAAGAATTGATCGCACGAAATCATAAATTTAGAACAGAATCTGATACTGAAGTTATTGCTCACGGATATGAAGAATGGGGCGTTGATGTTGTTAAATATTTAAGAGGAATGTTTGTGTTTGTTCTTTTTGATCAACTTAAAGAAATACTATTTATTGCAAGAGATCGAATTGGAATTAAGCCTTTATACTACGCAGAAATTGATGGAAGATTAGTTTTTTCTTCAGAAATTAAAGGAATTCTTTCCGGATTTGATGTAGATAGAACACCAGATGAAGCAGCTGTTTACAAGTTCTTAGCTTACAGAGTTCACGATACAGACAAAAATACATTCTTTCAAAATATTAAGCGATTACTTCCTGGTCATTATATGATTATTGATAACCAGAGCAATTTCCGAATGGAAAAATACTGGAATCCTACATACAATTCTAACTTTTCTTCAACAAAATCTGATGAAGTTTATGCAGATGAATTTAAAGACATTTTTGTAGACACTGTTGACCGACACTTAATCGCCGATGTTCCAGTGGGAACAACATTATCTGGCGGATTAGATTCTAGTGGAATTACTTCTTTAGCTGCAAAACTTTATGCAGAAAAGCAGAATCCTGCACCACTCTACTCATTTTCGGCTGTTCACCCTGGAGAAACTGTTAATGAAGAGGAATATATTGATTCTGTTGTGGAATATACAGGTGTAGAAAGTATTCGAATCGCACCAAGTGTGGATGAATTTTGGAACGAATTAGATACTTGGACTTACTATCAAGAAGAACCAGTCATTAGCGCTGCGCCTTACGCTTACTATGTTGTAATGAGAGAAGCAAGAAAAAAGGTTACTGTTATTCTTTCTGGTCAAGGTGGAGATGAGTTACTTGCCGGATATATTCCTTACTTTATGAGTTACTGGCAATCTGCAATGGATCAAGGAAAGCCGATTAAAGCATTAAGTGAAGCGTTTGCAGGAAAGGACTTATACTTTAAGTTTTTATTGAAGAAAATGGACGATTATCTTCACAGAGGTAATCAAATTAAAAGCGCTACTTTCTTGAACAAACCAGCAGATTTCGACGCACCAGACTTTAAACACAAAAGAAATTTGAATGAAAGGTTGTTCGAAGATGTAACTTCTTCTACAACTCCTTGCTTGTTGCGTTATGAGGACAAGAACTCGATGGCAAACTCTTTAGAATCTAGAGTTCCTTTCTACGATCACGTTATGGCCGAATTTGTATTCAACTTACCAATTGATCAAAAAATTAAGCACGGATGGAACCGATGGGTTTACCGAAACGCAATGAAAGGTTTAATGCCAGAAAAAAATAGGACAAGAAGAAGCAAGATTGGATTTACAAACCCAGAATGGGAATGGAT
>CAZYSE010000013.1:0-27259 GCA_964650085.1 uncultured Candidatus Saccharibacteria bacterium
ACCTAAGTTCAGTTTAGTTAGATCCGCTCCAAAATCCTGAAGAGATTGTTTTGCTAAGAAATATTCAGATTCTTCTGTGAGATCGTTGATGCTGTTACTTAGGAACTTCGTTACCTGTGCGAGCTTTTTTAACCTAGAAATTGTACTTTCTAAATCTGAAGGTATTTGTGCTGGATTACTGTTCATAAATGTTTAAAGAATTTCAACAAATGGTATATAATCACAATTATATTATCAATCTTAATATGTTTAGTAAAATAAAAAGAATTAAATTTTCGAATGTTGCATTAGTATTAATAAATCTACTATTGATCCTTTTTGTTATCCCTTCATTTACTTTAAAACTTGGAGATACTGAAATTAAGTATCCAGAAATAGACGGACATATCTTCTATGAAGGGTCTACTATAGGAAATATTAAAGAGGGTAGAGGTCTTTACCCAACTTACGAAATTGCAACAACTCCAGAATTTGGGGAAGAAGAATTATCTGATGAACAGAAAAATTCGATAATTTCTGACAGTTTAAATAGATTTTCGAAAAGAGCTAAGAGTGCAGGACTTTACGACGTAGAAGTTAAGAGAGTAGATGATTCCATAGTTTTCGAATTCCCTAAGTACTATGGAAACATTGGAGAGATTACAAAGCAACTGGTTGCCGCGGGAAAGATAGATTTTATAACAATAAACGGAGCGCCATTAGAAATTTTCGACTATGATATTGTAGGAAACATTGCTCAAACATATCTCCCAGCTTTAGGAAATCACTTGGTTGTATCTTTTAGACCTGAGAAGATTGCAGAAATTACTGCGGCATTATCTGAATCTGGAAGCACGACTCAAGGTTATTTTTACATGAATCTGGATAATGAAACTTCATTCTTCGTTGCGAAGACACAGTATACTAGCGATCCTGAAGAAGTTTTAAGATTGATTCCACTTACCCAAACAGAAAATATAAGAACGTCTCTATCGATTGTAAAAAGCTACTTTGAAGAAAACTTAGCAAATGAATATACATTTACGGTCGATACAAATGTTAAAGAAGTTCCTACAACTTTCCCACTTAACTCCTTAGTTTCTCAGTTTACTGCTGGAGCTGTGTTTATGGCGATAGTAGTGGGATTGTTCTATTGGATTAACAGAAAGTTCGTAAATAAAAAACAGTTGGCGATTGTTTCTATGTTTGTGTTGTCGACATTAGCATTGCTAAAGATTTCTTCAGCAGTTCTGTCTATAGTTTCGTACGGAGCTATTCTAGTATTCCTTGCAGTCGGAGTGGCAATCCTATTCAGTTACTTTAGAGGAAACAAATTAACTAGAAACCTGATTAGAAATTTGTTTGTTGTTCTGCTAGTGATTGTATTGTTCTTAAGTCCGATTACAAAGCACTGGGCAATTTACGACATTGTGGGAGTTTTAAGTGCTGCAATTTGTGGATTGATTGTCACATTGCTTTTGCACCAAACACTAAACGCAGAGAAGAAAAAATAGAGCGAATTAAGCTTCTCGTTGGGTTTCGGCCCATCGTGCAGACGCTTCAGTAATTCTAGAAGCAAGGTCCAAAAGGTCTGTCGGGAATAAATTTAGGGTTTGATGTTTTCCTTTGAACTCGATTACAGTTGTATTTATCTGATCGAGGATAGAATGCATTAAAGTTCTGTACTCTTTAGCATTGCCATCGTTGATAGAAATTACTTCAATTTTCTCGTTAAGTCTAAAAACAATCTCCTTAATCACGTTCGAGAAATACCTTATATCATCTCTAGCCACAGAACCTCGTAGTTTTTCAGGATTCATCTGCAGTATACCTCGCACAATTGCATTAATTTCTGCGATGCTTGAATTTACTATGTAATTAATTGCAAAAATGCCCTCTAAATTATTTGAAAGTATGTTTTGAATATACCTAGAAATTGTAGTCTCGGCTAAACGTTTAGTTATGATTGTAGCTTGAGCTTCTGCTGATGGTATAGGCTTGATTTTGTTATGGCTCAACATTTCCTCTTCTTCCGCTTGGCGTACACGTAAAGCCAAGATGTATTGATTCAAAACAATTCCAGCATCTTCCATATCTCTTTGGGTGTATCCCGACCTAGGAAAATCTGTAAACTTTTGTAAGGTATCTATGATTTGTTCGATCCATGCTGTAGCCTCACTCTCGCTTTTATCTGCGATAGTTTCATAACCTTCAATAACCTTTAGCAAATCACTAAGTGCTTTTCCTGAACCTTTAAAGACAAATGTAAGTTTTCCATCTACATCTTTAAAGTTAGAGGCAATTTTGTTTTCGATCCTACTTACAATTTCTGCTTTTAAAAAAGCAAGCGGTATATCATCCTCCTTATCAGGAAGTATATCGTCAACATGTACCTATTCAACAAGTAAGTATTAAGCAAACGGATCATTATTGTCAAAGTCTTCATCCAATGCTGCATCAGCTCTGCCAAAGTATTCTTCAAATGCTGTAGTAGTTACTGAAGGTGTAATTACGTCTCTAATTTTTCTAATTAAGTAATCTGTAATTTTATGAAAAGTTTGCTGATCCTCATTAATTACTATTTTGGCTCTAAGCTCGGCATGCATTTGCCGAATATGATTAAGGAAATGTGCTGGTGATTGAATAATAGAGGGGTTATCAGTAATCGCAGTTGTTACTCTAGCAAGCGATTGCAGGTCTGATACACCAATTGCAGGATTGTTTAAAATAGTGGCAATAACTGAAACAGCTGTTGCATCAAATATTTCACGAGGTTGTTCGTAATTCATACATACCTATTATATCAATTTCTGCTCCTGTTGCCAACTCTAGGTAACGTATTTCCTTCCTTTTAATTCGTCCGGAAAATGTTCCTGCTTAAAGTCTGGATCGTCTTTGTGATCATGAAAATACTTGTAACCTTTCCCATAGCCTTCGTCCTTCATAAAGGCCGTAGGGGCGTTTCTTATATGAAGTGGAACCGGTAACGAGCCAAACTTACTAATATCTTCTTTGGCTAAGTTGGCTGCCATGTAAGCGGAATTATCTTTAGGAGCTTTAGCTAAATACATTGCTAATTGAGTTAAAGCCGTATCACTCTCTGGCATCCCAATATTTCTACAGGTTTCCATAACTGCATTAGCCAAAATTAAAGCATTTATGTCGGCATTACCTATGTCTTCTGAAGCAAATCTAACCATTCTCCTTGCCAGATAAACTGGGTCCTCGCCAGCTTCCAACATTCTCATCGTCCAGTAAACGGCAGCATCGGGATCAGAGTCACGCATAGATTTATGGATAGCCGAGATAATATTATAGTGATCTTCACCACCTCTTTCGTACTGTAGAAAGTTTTCTAGCAGTTCCGATAAATCTTTGACTGTAACCTTCTCAAGACCTAAACCCGAAATATAATCAATAATATTTCCAGCAGTTCTTAAGTCACCATCACTAGATTCAGCTATTTTCTCTAACGCTTTTTTATCAAACTTAATCTTCAATTCGGACTTTCCGATAAATTTTTCTAGAAATTTTATAACGTCTTCTGGTTTATGTTTTCCAAAAGTAAAAACGCGACTTCTAGAAAGTAGAGCAGGTATAAGTGAGAAAGATGGGTTTTCTGTAGTAGCTCCGATCAGTGTAATTATTCCTTTCTCGACATATGGCAGAAGCGCGTCTTGTTGTGCTTTGTTCCATCTGTGAATTTCGTCTAGAAATAGTATTGTATTTTTTCCTTCCTTTTTTAATGAAAGTGCTTTATTTACAATTAAATTCAACTTTGCTTTACCGCTATTTACTGCGGATAGTTTATAAAATTCGGCGTTGAAATTCTTCGAAATTATATAAGCAAGTGTTGTTTTCCCAGTCCCTGGTGGGCCCCAAAAAATCATCGAAGGCAATCGATTGTTTTCTAATAGCTTCTTGATTGGATTGATCAGTTTTTCTTGTCCAATGAAGTCATTTAAGTTATCTGGCCTAAATTGCGATGCTAACGGTTCCATATTAATGATGTTATCACATTTTTAAAGGTATAAAGGCCTAAAGCCACAAAGTGGCCACTTCGAGGCTTAAAGACTATACGCTATGCTTTCATCCTTTAGACCTTTTAGCCTTTCTTTCAATTGTTGTCATTCCGCTGCTCTTAGGGCTATAATCCCATGATTATTAATACCATAATGGGATTTGAAGATTTAACACCAGAAAAACTACCGGACAATGTTGAGAATAGACTTGCTAGCTTGCTGCAAATATATCAGACATTAGCCCGTACATACCCACATCTGTTTCCTCGTAACGGAAGAGAAGTGCAGCTGGCAGTAAAAAACACAAACCTCAGATACGATGGAGATGATTTAGAAACAGTCATTTATAGAGTTGTTGGTCATACATTCAATCTAAGTTCAGATGAAGATGGAATTATGAGTATACGGGAAGTAGTAAAATTAGCAGAAACTGATGATAGTGAATCTCTTATAGAAGAGGGCGACACTAGATACTTTTCTCCAATGGATGAAGAGATAGAAGAAACTGTTATTCAGGTAGTTGCTAATCAAAATGGCCATACTATAAGTTGTATAGTAAACGGAATTGTCCAAGCCCCGGAGATCACTCAAGAAAAGGTAATTTCTGTGATTAAAGTATTACTGACTTATTTACTTGATCGACTTGATGAAATTCACGAGTACGAGCCGAGCAGCTCTCATGAAATTTTGTCTGGAATTATTGAAGATATACAAATTTTTTTGAATATTCATGAATCTCGGGACTTTAAAGTCACGCATGTAAAAATTGAAGGTGCCGACATGACAATTGAAGACCAAGTAGTAAATATCTTTGGAACAAAAGTGTCTAAAACTTTTTTAAGAAATGGTCTTCGTTTTTCAGTGGTTCAAAAATCAGAATTCTGTTTTGCAGAGGGATTTTACATACTTCCTGAATACTCGATAACTGAGGTAACTCTTCCCGAAGATACGTCTGAGATTAAACCTAATGAGTCATACAACTCTCTTCAAGTTTATTTCGATGAGGATGATCAACTAAATTGGATGCTGATGCGGGCCGATTATTTACCCGAAGAAGGTGTGCGTTACTTCGAGGAACACAATCCACCATCCTCAAATAAAGATGTTTTAGAACTGCTTCTCGTCACAGCATATTCGTCTGATTAAATTACCATGTAGCAGTACGCTACATGGCAAGTCAGTTATTTGATAACCTTCCAAGATTCTGAAACTACAGTAATAGAAACTTTTGGCTCATTATCTTTTTTCGAAATAAACGCCTCGGCTTCGGGTCGACCCATAACCATCACTGGATCGCCTTTTTTAACCTTTTCTACTGCAGAATCTACTGAATTTCCAAAAACTAGAACATCGTAGAACGTTGTTTTCTCTTCCTTTGTCTTTCCATTAAAGTCGTTTACTGCTATGCAGAACTTTGCATATTTTTTCTCGTCTTTGGAAGTTAGTTCTTCCGAGTCTCTTGTTGCTCTTCCAAGCAAAACAATTTGATGAATATTCATAAATATAAATAATAATAAATAAATTGAGTTGTTTATATCAATCTCGCAGAAACTACGCATTGTGCTGCAATACAAAAATACGAAAATCTGAAGCAAGAAATCTGAAGATCGAAAACGGAATGAGCAAAAAACGAATATTATGAAACTTGAACTACAAAAAACGTCATTCCTGCGTATGCAGGAACCTTGTGGCTGAATAACTTCATGAGCTAGTAACTAAGGTGTGATACAACTAAACTCGAACTAATATTATGCAATAACACCTTCGATCTTCGATTTTCTTTTTTCGAATTTTCTCGTCAGGGACGAGTTACGAGTCTTTCCTTTTATTCTCACTTTTCATATACTTACATTATTAATTCTTA
This sequence comes from uncultured Candidatus Saccharibacteria bacterium, assembly GCA_964650085.1. Taxonomy (GTDB): domain Bacteria; phylum Patescibacteriota; class Dojkabacteria; order J137; family J137; genus KLAP211. Next base: position 5,866 of record CAZYSE010000013.1, read on the forward strand.
ATAACTTTTTATGGATATTCTTCAAAAGCGAACTGTAATATTGCTTGTTGGCTTAACAGTTTTGGTTGCTGTAACCTTAGTCACAATTTTACTAATCAACAATCAAAATGTTGCAACTCAAAATGAAAATAGTGCTGCAGAAACTTTCTGCGTTGAAAATGAAGGAACTTGGATAGAGTCTGCAAGCGAGTGCGAGGGAATTTCAGAAATGCAATGTACCGATCAAGGTGGTACGTTCAACGAATGCGCGTCTGCATGTAGAAATAATCCTGAAGCAGAACTTTGTACACTTCAGTGTGTTTTAGTTTGCGAATTCTAAAGGAATAATATTTTCTTCACAAATTTCGTAATAAACTTTTTTGTACGGACGTATTGCATGTATAATGTTTTAATTTAAATTTTTATTTCAATTAAATGGAAAAATCAGAAGTAATGACAATAAACTTGGAGTCACTCTTCATGCCCTTGGCAATAATTTTATCTGCAGTAGTAGTTTCTACTGGAATGTATTTTGGATTAAGCAACATTGGTAACAATCTAAAAGGAGGTGTAACAACAGGTACGACTACAACAACAGGAGCCGTGGCTGCTGGTGCAGTGACTGTAACTAGAGATCAAATAAACGCTTTGTATAACAATGCGGAAGGAATTAAATTTGGAGACTCTAGCAAAGCGGTAACATTTGCAGAATTTTCTGACCCAAGTTGTCCTTACTGTCACATTGCTGGTGGTAAAAATCCAGAACTAAACATTTCTGCTGGAGAACAATTTACATTGGTAGCGGATGGAGGAACTTATGTAGCTCCTGTTACAGAGTTTAAAAGATTAGTAGATGAAGGAAAAGCAAGTTACATGTGGTTCTATACAAATGGACATGGAAACGGAGAAGTTGCAGCAAAAGCACTTTACTGCGCGAATGATGTTGGACAGTTCTGGTTAGCTCACGAAGCATTCTATTCATCAGTAGGATACGATGTAATTAACGAAGAAGTAAAAAACGATAATGGAAACATTGATAAACTATTAGCAATAATGCCTGATAGTGCAGACAAATCTTACATTAAGTCTTGTATTGAGCAAGGTAAATACGATTCAGTTATTGCAAACGATGCTGCAGTAGGTGCTTCTTTAGGAGTTTCTGGAACACCTGGATTCTTTGTAAATGAAGTGAACTTTGCTGGAGCATATAGCTTTACTGATATGCAGGCTACAGTAGACGGATTCTTACAGTAAAATAATCGATCTAATCCAGCCCTACTAAGCTTATGCATAGTGGGGCTGTCTTTTTAAATAAAATACTAGGTATTTGATAGATAATTGAATATAATATACTAATGAACTCAACTAAGAAAAACGGCTTAATAACTTTTGGAATTATTGTAATGGTATTGAATGTTGCGTTGCTTCTATTCTTTGCTATAAAGTATCAAGAAATACAATCCCGATTACCAGATACAACTTTAAGTCCAACGCTTCCAACTTCTGGTCCTGTTAGTGGGGCAGTTTAATATCCTATAAAGGATTCTTTAGCTTACAGCTAAGCCAAATTGCATGAATTTCTTACCTGTACCGTTTGATACGGTATTTATATAGCTGACCTAATTTCGCTATAAATTCGCTGTGTGGGAACAAACCTGTCCAAGTGAATGTTAATGGGGGAGTGAAGAGTCCGATTGTTATAGTATACGCTTTGCCCTTCTTTTTTATAGAAATAGCCTTACTAGCTTGATTAACTGGGGATGTTGGATTAGTCATTCCCATTGTTGTAACAAGGTTGACTAATGTGCCAGCTGTCTGTTCTAAAGTGCTGCAGTTTACTGAACCGATTATACTCTCTGCGTTTCTTGAATTCTCTGATATCATAGGTATATTATATCGTAATTAAGCTTTTCTGCATAGGTTCTGTTGCTGTTTGGCGATGACAATATGATAAGAAGTTAAGGTTAATGTTGAGTTCGCTTTGTAGCTGACAGCTAATTGCTCTGCTATAATCGATCTAGTTAATTTTCACTATATGAATACGCAAGAAGAGTCCTCAGATCTTTTGGGGCAAAGACTACAAAGAATTGAAAAATTGAACCAACTAAAGAAGCTTGGTGTATCAGCATATCCAAGCAGTTCCAGAAGAAATACTGAAATTAAGAAAGTAGTGGAAGAATTTGAAAGTTTGAACGGACAAAGTGTGATTGTTGCGGGAAGAATTAAAAATATTAGATCTCACGGTAAACTAAAGTTTCTTGATGTAGCAGACGATTCAAACAAAATTCAAATATATATTAAATTCGATGAGATAGTTGTAACAGAACTTAAAGAAACACGAAGTTTAAGTTTCGAAGAGTTAGATCTTTTAGATTCTGGGGATTTTATAGAAGTTTCTGGGGAAGTCACCCGAACACAAAGAGGCGAAATGTCTATACTTGCAAAAGAAATTGTTATCTTAACAAAAATTTTAAGACCAATTCCTGCAGTTCTAGAGGATAAAGAAGAGAGATTTAGAAGAAGATACCTAGACATGGTCGTAAACCCCGAGATCAAAGAAAGAATGAAAAGAAGAGCATTATTCTGGGATGCGCATAGAGAATTCTTTCAACAAAGAGGATTCTACGAAGTAAGTATTCCTGTTCTAGAGCATATTCCTGGAGGAGGGGATGCGGTTCCATTTATGACACATATGAACGCAATCGATGAGGATTTCTTTTTGAGAATTTCTCACGAACTTCCTCTTAAAAGATTAATTGGAGGAGGATTCGAAAAAGTTTTCGATATAGGAGCAAGATTTAGAAATGAAGGATTGTCAGACGAGCATTTACCAGAACATGTTGCAATGGAATTCTACTGGGCATATGCAAACTGGGAAGATGGAATGAAAATGATGAAAGAATTCTTTGACTTCTTACTCGAAAGAGTTTACGGAGGCAAAAAAGTGTTCACAATTAGAGGTTTCGAAGTCGATTTCTCTAAAGAATGGGAGATTATGGACTTCAACAAAGTGTTCCAGGATACATATGGCGTAAAAGACATATATACAATCACTATAGAAGAAGTAAAAGAGTTGCTGACAAAACATGGAATATCATTTGAGAGATCAATTAATATTCCAAGAGGAGTCGATTCACTTTGGAAAAAAATTAGAAAGAATGTAGCTGGTCCAACATTCCTCGTTAACCATCCAAAATACTTATCTCCACTTCAAAAACCAAGTGCAGATAATCCAAACATGGTTGAAAGATGCCAGATTATTATTGCAGGAACTGAATTAGGAAACGGTTGGTCTGAAGTAAACGATCCAATTGATCAGTACAATAGATTTATGGAACAACAAGCTTTGAGAGACTCAGGAGACGACGAAGCACAATGGCTTGATATCGACTACGTCGAAATGCTTGAGTACGGAATGCCACCAACATTTGGATGGGGTCATTCGGAAAGAGTATTCTGGTTCTTGGAAGATGTAACTGCAAGAGAAGGAGTACCATTCCCTCAATTGAAGATGAGCTATGACGACATTACAAGAAAAGTTTACCCAGAACTAAACTTTGACGACTTAGAGGCGAACAGAACCAAACTTAAAGAATCTAAATAATGGACTATAGTAGGAAAGTTGGGGAGGGCAAATCTTTAAATACCACAATCGGCTTACCCGAGGATTCACTACTTCCTGTTGGTACAGTTGAAGACATAACTAATATCGAACTGGATTTGAACTTCCATTTGAACATTGGGAAATTAGAACTACGAAAGGCAAACAGCGCCCTTGCATATGTAGCCTATGGATATCCAACCCTAGGTATTACTTATAAAGGACAGAGTGGCGCCTCAGTAACAGGTATGTTTCCTTTATTTAGAGCGATCATACTTCCAATAAATGCTAATAGCAAATCAAAAATTGAAGTTCTCTTTGGGAAACCTGCAGAATCAAGGTTGCTCCCTATTGGAGGATTCAAAGGAATATTTTTTGAATAATTAACAACATGAATTTACCTACAAGACAAGAAGCTTTAACTTTACTAACCGAATGGGTTTCCGAACCTTACCAAATACTCCATGCAAAAATGGTAGCAGCTGCTATGGAAATGTATGCGGAGAAGTTTGGCGAAGATAAAGAACTATGGTTCATAACGGGTCTATTACACGATTTGGACTACAATAAACATCCAGAGGAGCATCCTAAGGTTTCGATGGAATTCTTCAAGGAAAACGGCTATCCTGAAGAATTAATTCATGCAGTTGCAGCGCACGCTTGGGAAAGAACAGGAATTAAGCCAGAATCTCAATTAGCAAAAACTTTGGTAGCTACCGACGAGATGTCGGGTCTAATTTATGCGTACTCGCTTGTGAGAGGTGCAGATAAGTTTAATGGAATGGAATCGAAGTCCGTATTAAAAAGATTTAAAGAACTTAAATTTGCCGCAAAAATCAATCGAGAAGAAATTCAATATGGTGTTGATCTAATGGGAATCACTTTGGATGAACATGCAAAGAATTTGATCGAAGCGTTTCAGAGAATGCCGGAATTACAATAAATCGAAGCTAGAAGCCCCAAAGGGGCCACTTCGTGGCTAGAAATCTGAAGTTTGAAAACGAGAGAGGAGAATTACCGACGAAAGTCGGTATCTGTTTATCTTGGGTAGTAATCCTCCTTGAGCAGATCCCCTGCCCGACTTCACTACAACGTCAAGAATAGAGGCAGGCGGGCGATTTCCATCGGGAATTCCTTTTTAGCCTTTTCATTAACGTTTGAATTTATCTTCCTTAATCATATTTGCAATCACTTCTCCCGAAATCTTGTATGGCATGATGATATGGTCCGCACCGTATTGAAGCAATTCTTCCTTATCCTGATTACTATGAGCAGTAAGAATCACATATGGTCCAACACCAGATTTTTTCTTTATCAAATTCAAGAGAATTAAGTTATCTTCGAAAGTAGGTACCGAAGAGATAATGATTTTTGCGTTTTCTAAATTCCCTTTAGAGATCACGTTAGGGTCAGTTGCATCTCCAAATATTACATTAAAGCCCATCTCAGAAAAGTCTCGTACAGTTTCGGGATTAAAATCAATTAGTAAAGTATTTCCATCACCAAGAGATCTCGCTATAACCTTACCCATTCTATCAACACCAACAATTACAACGTGATCTTTCAGTTCCTTTACATCTACTGTGTCTTTTTCCACAACTTTTTTCCTTTCGAATACTACAAGATATTTTGCAATAGCATTATAGATTCGTTCGCTTTGCATTATCATTACAGAAGAGATGGTGAATGTAATTATTCCTACAAGGGTAATCATCGAAACGATTGCTTCGTTTACTACACCATTTTGTAAACCAAGATAAATCAGAACCAAACTAAATTCGGAAATTTGGGCAACAGCAAGACCGCACATAAATCCCGTTCGCGCCTTATATCCAAAATATCCTAGAATAGCCATTACAATCAAAGGGTTTCCAACTAATATGAATACTGATAAGGCAAGGGACTGAAGCATGTAAGCATCAAGGCCAGCAAAATTTAACTTTGCACCCAAGACAGCAAAGAAAGTTACAATAAAAAAATCTCTTAAAGCTTTAGCTTTAGAAACAATTTGAGTACTTTCTAAACAGTTTGCCAAAGTAATTCCAGCAACGAAACCACCGATCTCAATTGTAAAGCCAAAAAAAGGTGAAGTAACTATACCTGCAAGTAGAAAAGCCCACGATAATGAAAAGACAAAAAGGACTTCGGTATCATTAGAAAACCGTTTTACAATTGTAGGGAATACTTCTTGGCTTAAAATAATTCCTAAACCTAATAGTCCAAGTGCTTTCAAAAAAGTTAGCAGTAAAGCAAATATATCGGTCTGGCCATTTCCTACAGAAGTCATAAATATTAGAGCAAGTATCGCTGCAAAATCTTGAACTAAAAGGAAACCAACAGTAATTTTCCCATGCAAACTAGTCAGCTCACGTTTATCTGAAAGCAACTTAACAATCACAATAGTACTCGAGAAAGTTATAGCAAAACTAATAAAGAGAGAAGTTAAGCTATCAAATCCAAGCAAAAGACAGATAAAGTATCCAACAACAGTTGTGAAAACTATTTGACCAATACCTGTTATAACAGCAATCTTTCCAACTTTTCTGAGTTCTTTGAATTTCAGCTCAAGACCAAGAATGAACAACAACAGAGTCACCCCAATTTTTGAAAGAGCTTCCAAGTCATGTATTCCGGGCAATGCAGAAGCAGTGAATAAGATTCCAGCCACAATATAAGCCAGAATAGTTGGAAGTTTTAACCACTTAACGATTAGAGATAAAATCGCTGATGCGAATAGAATAAATGTTAGATTTGTAAATAACGATGTCATAAATTATATTATCAAATTTTTAAACCGGAAGGGGATCAGCTTTGAAGAATCCAGAACTACTTATTGAAAAGATTAAAGATACAAAGATTCGAAGATTCAAAAAAGATGTAAGAGATAACATGTTAAATGTAAGCTAGATCCGATTTCTCGAAATCTTTAAATTTTATTTGAATCTTTGTTTCTTAGAATCTTAGGAACTTCGTTTTTTGGTACAATATCTTAATGGACTCAGACCAAAAATCACGAATAATATATAACAATCTTTCTTACTTTGGACTAGATTTAGATTCAATATATAAAAAATCTGCAGCGAAATTTTCTGAAATTATAATTAATAAGTTTCCTAAGAAAAATGAAATCCACATTATCTGTGGGCTGGGTGGTAATGGATTAGATGGTTTGTACGTTGCTTACGAACTATTCAAAGCGGATAGAGCGGTTTCCATTTATATTCCAGATCGAATAAGCCATTCAGATTCAGAATTATTCCAAAATAAATTTCAAGAACTTTCTAAAAAGATAAATATCAAACAAGACGTTTATGCGAAGGACATTCCCCAAGCTGATTTAATAATTGAAGCGTTAATCGGAACAGGAATGAGTGGAGAAAAAGTTTATAAACGAACAGCTGATATCATCAAACGTGTCTCACATTTTGATTGCCCAATAATAGCTATCGACAAACCGATGCAAGGGTATAACCCCGATTTAACAATCTCAATTAATTACCCAAAAACTCAAAAGGCTGTGGCCATCGAAAATGTTTACCCAGAAGCGTTAATAAATTCTATTGGGCCTGGAGAATTGCTTGAGATTAGAAAACCATATGCTAAAAGCCACAAAACAAAGTCTGGAAAACTTTTGCTAATTAGTTTTTCACCTGACACCGCAAGTGAAAGAAAACTTGTAGCTCTCTCTAAGCATTATCAAACAGAAGTCGAAGTAGTTTCTATCGAAACACTATTTACGGACTACCGAAAAGACGAATATAAAGAGAAATTGTCGGGAGTAGATGTTGTTGTGATAGATAACTTTAAACAAGCGGATAACTTGATAGCAAACGTTGTATATTCATTTTTAGACCTAATGGGTGAAGCAAAAGTTATTAATTTAAACTCCGAAATTCATTTCCAAGAAAACTCGATAGAAGTGCTCGCATCGCCAAGACATATTTCCACATCTACAGCCTTTGTAAAACTTGTTAAAAGCTATAGTTCGTATTTCCTCTTCGAGGATGGAGATAAAAAGATTGATGCTGAAGGCGTGTTAGTTTCGGATCAAAATGTAGAGAATCTTATTCTGCTTGCCTCCATATTCGCGACGTCTAATGATCTTAAGCTTTCCGTTTTAGCTGCAGCTTTTGTGGTTATTCATTTTAGAAAGAATAAATTAGATATGGAAAAAGATTTGAGTAAGTTCTTTCAGGAAATATTCTGAGTTCGGGCTCTAAAATAAGCTGAAGCAAACAAAATATCCGCAGAAATTTGAATAATATCCCAACAGTAATTATGGAAATTACCTCCGGGCACATTGTTTATAAGTAGCTGCTCAGCCTCATCTCTAGCATAATGAATCTCTATGGGAATTACCTGAATATTTTGAAAATATTCTGATTTGTGAAAGAAGTCTGTGACTTGTTTAGTGAATTTTTCAAACTCTTGCTCGTCATCTTTAATATCTTCTTCAACAATCAAAGCAATGTGAAAAAATAAATATCCTATCACAGTTGTCTGCGCTTCTATGTCTAGTCCTCCCCATTCACGTGTTTTATGTATGTCGGGGAATTGTGCAAGAAATTTACTTAGAGTTGCAGTAAGACGCTTTTCAATTGAACTTTCAGCAACACCAAGAACACCAAGCACATGCACAGTAGCTTCTTCCAATTGTTTTTGATAATCAGGTATTTGAGGACCTTCTATCATAAGTCAGTGTAAATGTATGAGGATATTATCACGAGAAGAGAGCAGTGTAAAACTTAAGTAGTTTAATCGAAGTCACCAACAACTATGAATGTTATTGTTTCGCTGTAAACGCCGGCAGGAGTTAACCCACCTGGTCTAATCTTAGCATTGTAAGCCGAAATTCCAGTATGCAGAGGTTGTAAAGCAGAAGTGAACAGGGTTTCAAACGTTGTACTTGGACCTCCTACTTTTTCTGGAGCTCCAGTATCTGTAAAGTCTGTTGGAGCAGCACTAACAGTAACTGAACCTAGGTATAAAGGATATGTTTCCGCATTAGTTGCAGAATCATTTCTTATTCCCCAACCCGAAGCTGTTGGACCAAGAACTGCTAAGTCTCCGTTATAAGCTGGAATACTATTTGCGCCACTTTCAAGTGCTCCATTTAATCCACTTACAGAAGTTACTATTCCTGTAACGGCATTAGTAGTAACTCTAACTACTATGTAATCAGGGGCAGTGGTAACTACTCCAACTGGTGCTACTCCAAAATCAATTTCGTAAGGGGGAGTGGTAGGTGTTACTGTATCTGGTGCAATATCAAGATCTAAAACAACTGATGGAATTGTGGTCGCTGCTGTTGCAGATGGGCCAAATTCACTTTGAGTAAAATCTGCGTCTGAGTTAACAGTTTGTAACGCTGAGAATCTAATATAGTAAGTTGTACTTCCGCTTAATCCAAAAACATTGTATCTCTGGTAAGTTGTGTTTGGTGCTGCACAATATCCTACAACAACTTCACCTTCCCATTCGCATTTGTAAAGAAAATCAGCAATTGTGATAGTAGGGGTTGGTAGTCTAGTTACACCGTCAATGTAGAAGGAATTTGTAGCAAAAGTTGGATCTGTACTCATTTGTACTGCGTATCTTACATCTGGGGGATTGTTTTCAAAACCAATTCTAAATTTTGCTCTATCGTAACAACCTGGTAAAGAACAAACTTCTTGCATACCATTTGTACCTATTGAACAAGTTCCTGTATTCGTGTCAGTCTCGAAACATTCTACTGTAGGAACAGCAGCTTCAATAAAGTTTGCAGTACCTGCGTCTGATTTATAGTTTGAACTTGTAGTAATTTGATCGTCAGTACCGCTTGAATCGACTAAAATTTTATAGTTAGTTCCTTCACCCACTCCATTTACTGGTTCTCCAACACTTGGCTCTATCAACTTATAGTTACTCGATTCTGGATTATCTGCATAAACCGTAGCTATAGGTAATAAAAGGGAAATGCAAATGTATAGTAGTGTTATTTTTCTCATCATATACACAGTTTAGTAGAATCAATAAATTAGTGCAAGTTCAAAATGTTTATTATAGAATCATATTTGTATGAAAAGATTCTATTTGTTCGTAATTCTAATAACAGTACTCGTTGTCACGGCCGGACTGTTAGCATTTGTTACCTCACGAGTAATCGATTACGATGTAGAATTCAAAGAGGATGTACAAACAGCGAGAACTCTACAGCCTAATCAACCAAGAGAGCAGACTGCAACATGTGAAGGAAATTGGATTAATAGTAACTTAACAGGGAAAATTGATTTGCAGACAATCTCTATAAACGAATGGAAATATGAATCACCTCCAGCAATAATAAGCGAAACGCTGAATTCTGAAAATACAGTAGTCATCGGGCATAACTATTGTACTTCAGGTAATTGTAATGTTCCTGGCACAATCTTTTCTCAAATTATAAACATGAAATCTGGCGATCCAATAAGTTTCTGTTTAGCAGGCAAGCCTTACACAGGACATGTCTTAAGGTGTGGTGAAAATAAAAACACAGATATGTTCTTGTTATGGAATTGGACTGGATTTGATTCTGTAACATTCTTCACTTCTTACGGAACTTGTAGCGACTCCGCTTGTTCAAGCACAGATAAACGTTGGGTTTGTGTAATCGAGAAATACTAATCGTTGAATATTGAAATTGTTTTATTAATCTAGGTATCTACTGTAGAAATTATCCTCACGTATTTTAGTTTCCCCACTGTAAACAATCCTATCGAACGATGCTTCGAAGTGTGTGGGTGAGAATTCATTCCATTTTTTCCAATTCGCAAGTTCAACTTTTCGTTTTTTGTAATTGCTATCAGTCATAAGTTTAACTGTATTGTATTGGTAACCATCTTTCTGAGATTTCTCAAATCTAATTAGCACAGGATAACCCGTATCGTTTACAAATTTTAAATCGACTTTAGGATCTGTAAAGTAAGCAGAGTCAACAATATTCATTTTATACGGCCAGTCATATGATGGAACGTTACTATAATGATAATATCTTTCTGTAATTGGTAAACCAGCTTCTAGCGCAGCGCGGAAAAGAGTAGTGGTAGAGTTACAAATCCCACCAGAAATCGGAAATCCAGATTTAGTAACACCATTATTCGGCTGAATAGTATTTAAGAAAGAAAACTCTTCACCAGGTTGAATTACATAATTATTGACTTCATAAAGTCCAAAATCAGCAAATTGAATTACCCAGTTTGTATAACCGTTTCTAATTAGTTCCATTCTGGTTTGGCCTTGTGAAATTTCGTTAGAGAAATCATAGACAGGTTTTCCGGAAGCAAAGATCGCAGGTTTAACTGCGTATGTTTCTACATTAAATCCAGTAGAAGTTCCTGAAAGAAACTTTTGAAGGTTTTCAACTGTTTTATTAAAATCTAGTGCGTAACCGTTTTCATAGTAGGACAGCAAATATATAGAACCATTAACTTCCTCGTAAACCGGATCGATTACACTCGCAGTGAAATTATCTGAAAGCTCCTGAACCTTTTGACGCACTTTTTCTTCATTGGCAATTTCAAATTGATTTGTTGTGACGGAGTAGTTAAGTATTTCTTCTACATTATTAAAGTAAGGTGCTAAAACCGCAGCAACCTTAGTTTTCGCTAAGTTGTATTCGGTACATAGTTGAATTAATGTAAGCTGGTCACTGTTTGTGAGATAAGAGTCCAATTGTAGTGACGATGTGCCTTCCAAAACGTCTGATTTTATTTTTTCTGAATCAAATACAAAATTGTACGTATTCTTTTCACAATTTCTCAAAAAGTTGTTTGAATCGACATGAACAACGTTGGTTGTACCGATTTTAAAAGGTAAAGCTAAGCTTTCAAGTAGGTAATCAGTGTCTACAGAATAATATTTTTCTGAATCCGGGCCATCTAAAAGGTCTAATCCTTCGGCAAGGACTTTACCAAGATCTGCGCCTCGGCCATATTGTTTTGCTTGTTCTGTTTCTGGTGCGAATCTTACACGGACATCATCGATATTATCTAGAAATGTGACTTTTATGTTGGAAAAAATATAGCTGTTCTGTGCGTAATAGAACAGTGGTTTATCAGTTTGATAAGTGTTTACGAAAATATAATAGGCAAGAATTAGCGAGGCAAAGGTAAGAACAGTAGTTGTTACGTAGAAAAGTGCATTTTTCATTTTAATAATTCTACCAGAAACTAAGGTTCAAGATGCAGGATTCAAGGTTCAAGATACAACAGGAATAACTCCCCTGTCTCCGCTTACGCGGAGCCTTTCCCCTCTTAAATTAAGAGGGGAATCCGACTTGTCGGAAGGGGAGTTATTTATATTCACTTCACTCATTGGTTACTCTGTTATAATTATTCATATGAGTTTACCAAAAGACTACAAAGGAATTGTTTACCAGATCATCAGACCAACTGGGCTTTTAGATCCATTGATTGAAGTACGACCGACACGGCCTGAAGCTTACAATCAATTAAAGTCTTCACTTATAGAGAATGGCTATAACGATATGCCTCTTTTGGCAGAAGCTTACTGGGAAAGAACGCAGGTTCAAGACTTAATGCTTGAAATTGAAAAAACTATTAAAGCCAAACATAGAACTTTAGTAACAACATTAACAAAAAGAATGGCCGAGGAACTCTCTGATTTCCTTGTTCAAAAAGGTGTAAAAAGTAAATACCTCCACTCAGATATAGATACTATAGAAAGAGTTCAGATTCTCAAATCACTTCGTAAAGGCGAATATGATGTGTTAGTCGGAATCAACTTGCTAAGAGAAGGTTTAGACTTACCCGAAGTCTCGCTTGTAGCAATTTTAGATGCAGATAAAGAAGGATTCCTAAGATCTCAAACTGCTTTAATTCAGACAATCGGAAGAGCAGCTAGACACGAAGAGGGTAGAGTACTAATGTATGCAGATAAAATTACAAACTCAATGAGGTTAGCAATCGACGAAACCAGAAGACGAAGAGCAGTTCAAGAGAAATTTAATACCGAAAACGGTATTACACCAACAGGAATACACAAAGAAATAAAAGATCAGTTGGATAAGTTCAAAACCGACGAAAAAGAAGAAGAGAAAGAAAAAGATTTGATTAAGAAAGCGGAAAGGTATAAAGCAATGCCTAAAAACGACAGAAAGAAGTTTGTGAAAGAGCTGGAGATGGAAATGGAAATCTTCGCAGATATGTTGGAATTTGAAAAAGCTGCTCAATTGAGAGATTTGATAGATGAACTTAAATAACACCCCTATTCTCTAGAGCGAATCTCCCGCTCCCATCCCGTACTTGATGCGGGATCTCATTTTAGAGGGGATGTCCGTAGGACAGGGGTGTTATTTTATTGTAGAATACCTACATGGAAATATTAATTCTTGTCGGCCTTCTAGTATTCTTAGTCATTGGATTTCTTCTGACTGGCAAAAAAGACGATATCAATTATAAAATTGTAGACCCTGTAATCTTAAAAGTCCTTGTTCCTGCATACAACGATAAGAAGCCGCCGTTTACAGAACAATTGCTTCAATCAATACACGGTTTAATCAATTCGAAGAAAATCGGAAAAGATATTATTGCATTAGAAATTTTCGCAAGCGCTTCATCAATTTCATTCAATATTATTACTGAGAAGAAGGACAAGCTTTATGTAGAAAACCAAATCTACGCGCAATTCCCGGATGCACAAGTTGTTCAAGTTAAAGATCATTTACAAAATTTTTCCGAAAAAACTTTAGTAAAAGAGGTAATTCTGCAGAAAGATTACTATTATCCCATTAGAAGTTATGCGTCTTTTGAAGCTGACCCAATGTCATCAATTCTATCGACTTTGTACAACATTAGCGAAACTGCGAAAGTGGTAATTCAATTGAATATAAGACCGATTGACAATAGTTGGAAGAAGAATTTAATTGCATTTATCGAAACAGAAAAAACTTTAGGTAAAGAAGTTGCAGAATTAGAAAAGAAAGCTTCGAAATTAGGATTCGAATTTTCATATAGAATTGCGGTAGATTCGCCAGATGCTTCGTACAATAAGACTTTAATCAGCAAGATTTTCTCAACTTTACAAAACTTTAGTAATCCAAATCAAAACTCATTCATCATCAAAAAAGAAGTTCAAGGCTGGCTTCCAATTTTCAAAACTAAATTTGATGCGTCCATTTCCAGTTTAAAAACTCGAGCTTTAGAAAAAGAAGAAAAGAAAAAAGTGTTGAGCATTGAAGAGCTTGCTTCGATTTACCACTTTCCAAATGAATCGGCAAAAACTCCAAATATTGAATGGAGCAAAAGTAAAAAACTAGAATTCCCATTAAATCTACCGATGCTTTCTTCTAATGAAAAAGAAAAGATTGGTGTGCGAGTCTTTGGTCTTACAGATTACAGAAATATTCATATTCCTTTTGGAATTAAAACTGAAGATAGAAGAAGACATATGTATCTTGTTGGAAAAACAGGTTCAGGAAAATCCAGCTATTTCTTACGAACAATGATTGCTGGCGATATTCTGGATGGAAATGGAATTTGCGTTATTGACCCACACGGAGATTTAGTTGAAGAAGCTTTAACAATGATTCCTGAACACAGGATGAAAGACGTTATTTATCTTGATCCTTCAGATATTAATAATCCAATTTCATTGAACATTATCGACCAGATGAGCGGGGAGAGTATAGACTTGGTTGCAGACGGAGTAGTTTCTGTATTCAAAAGATTCTTTGGAGATTCTTGGGGACCAAGGTTGCAATATATTCTTACAAACACAGTGCTAACGCTTTTAATGTGTCAAAACGTTTCTTTGTTGGCTGTTCAGAGAATATTAACTGATACAAATTATAGAAAATTCTTATTGAAGCAAATATCAGATCCGTTTTTATTAAAATTCTGGAGTGAAGAATACGCTAAGATCGCAAAAAATGAAAAGATGTTAGCTGAAGTTCTTTCGCCAATTCAGAACAAAGTTGGAAGGTTTTTAGGCCCAGAAATAATCAGAAACATGGTTGGGCAGGTAACAAATTCTCTAAATTTTCGAGATATTATGGATACTAAGAAAATCTTGCTAGTAAACCTTTCTCAAGGAAAAATTGGAGAAGAAAACTCTGCGTTGTTGGGTAGTCTTTTGGTTACTAGGCTTTACACAACTGCAATGCAAAGAGCTAATGTAGCGCAAACTCAACGAAACGATTTTTATGTTTATGTGGACGAGTTTCAAAACTTTGCTACAGATACATTTATAAAAATACTTTCCGAAGCGAGAAAATATGGACTTAATTTAGTTGTAACTCACCAATATATTGATCAAATTGCTCCAGAAATTCAAAATGCAATTTTTGGAAACGTTGGAACATTAATGAATTTTGTTGTTGGTCAACAAGATGCAAATAGATTAGAAAAAGAATACGAACCGTTTATTAAATCTGAAGATTTGGTAAATCTTGAGAAATTTAGATTCGTAGCAAAAATGACAATCGATGGTGCACAATCGCAACCGTTTACAGGAGTTGGAATAAGACCAAACTTCACTCAATTTAATCTACAAGAACAAATTAAGGCGTTGTCTCGAGAGATGTACGCTAAAGATAAAGAAACTGTTGAATCTAAGATTAAGAAATGGGCCAATCAGGAATATGATGATAAAGGAAATTTGATTACGAGGTAATACGCGGACCATAGCAGAGCTATGCTCCGGCCTTGGGGTTCACTCCGGAGTGGGAGCATGGTTTTACCATGGTCCCAACATTACACACCAAACTGGGTTTCATCGCTGCGGGAGCATGGTTTTACCATGGTCCCCATATTACATATCAAACTTGTCTGCAATTTTGTATTCGAATACAAAGACAAAACATAGACCCCATATGATAATTCCGCATGCCTGCATTAAGAGTAAATAGAGAGTTAAAAGATCAAAAGTACTTCATTACACTAACAATATTCCGTTGGTACTACCTATTTGATAGGTATGAGAGGTGGGAAATTCTGGCTGATTCAATAGAACATTGTCAGAGAAATAAACATTTGATGTTACATGGCTTTGTTTTCATGCTCAACCATGTGCATCTAATCGTATCGTCACCCGATGTGATCGGGTTTCTGAGAGATTTTAAATCGTTTACATCTAGAAAAATTAAAGCAAATCTACTACTTACTGAACCACACTTGTTAAATCTTTTTAATAATAAAGACGGAGATTATCAATTTTGGCAAAAAACAAATATGCCTAAGCTAGTTGAATCGGAATGGTTTTATATGCAAAAAAGCAATTATATCCAAAATAATCCTGTTAAAAAAGGCTATGTATCTGAACCAAGTCATTGGTATTGGAGTTCGGCAAATGAGAGTTGTAGATTGAGGGTGAATTCTGAATTTTAATATGCGGACCATAGCAGAGCTATGCTCCGGCCCCCCGCGTGTGGGAGCATGGTTGTACCATGGTCCCAATATTACATACCAAAAACACATTTCCGATTTTATATTATACGGACCATAGCGCAGCTATGCTCCGGCCTCTAGATTTGGATCGTCAGTTCTCACGCATCGTGACAAGTAATCGCTAGAGCATTTATTGACTTCTTATTCACAGATTGTATAATTCCTGCATTTACTAACAAACCTATGAATGCAGATCCTAAATCCGCTAATAATATTGAATTAGCTTTTACAAATATCCCAAGAGAACTTCAAGAAATCGCAGCAATTGTAAAACAACTTGTACTCCAAGACGGCGAATTGAACAGTGATCCAAAGCCTTTTTTTGTGGGTTCGGGAGTAATGGATACTTTTGGAGTTTTGAGCAAATTGGGAATGTGGTTCGCAGTTGCAGAGAGAAGAAGCCCTCAATTGTTCCAATTAATGCAACAACATAGAGAAAGTTTATACGAATTAAGACAAAGAGTAGAAAGAGCAGTCGAAGCTTCGGTATAAAACGATTGCGGGAGCATGGTTTTACCATGGTCCCAACATTACATACCAGACTTGGGTTTCAATTTAGTAATATGCGGACCATAGCGGAGCTATGCTCCGGCCTCGGTAGATCCCGATTTGCATCGGGAATTCAAATGGAAACAGCGCGGATTTCTCCGCGCTGTTTTCTCAATCTGGATAAATCCCGAATCCCCTACAAATTACTAGGGGAAGCGGGTTTGATAACTTAGTTCGGCGAAGTTGGGTAGTTGAGGTCGACGACCTCGACAGACCCGTCTTCGTTAATTGTGAAGAAGGCGAAAGCGTTCTCTCTATTTTGTCCACCCCAGTGGTGGAACTCAACAGAGATGCTGATCGCGAAAGCTAGTGCGGTTAGTCCGTCCATGTCAGGGTTTGCGACCCTGATCATTTCGGACAAGTTAGCAGCGGTAGCGCCATACATATACAAGTACGCATAGGTGCCGTCCGCTAGGACCATGATGGCCCATTCACATCCTATCGAGCATGACTCGTAGGTAACGAAATCGGAGGTTCCTAATCCGATCTCGTCCTCTACAATATCACCCATTTCCCATGTCCAGCCAGAGGCTAGACTGATGGGTCCGTCGATCGATTCGTAGTTGAACGATTCGAAGCCAGCGGCTTCAAACGGTTCCCCCTGAGTTACGATCGCCTGACGGCTTTGGTTAATAGCTGGCCTCGCGTCGTGATACCAGGCCCGCAGCCCGACGTATCCCTCAACAAAGCATTCATTCCTTTGCGGGGGACAAGTGGGGCATGGTGGTACTGCAGTCGGCTCGGCCTGAGGTGTGCCCGGGTCATAGCATACATGCACGATGAAAGTGCCGAAGCTTGTGACTACGCGGTACGTCCACCCGATCATATTCGGGTACGGCGCTTCAAGGAACACAGGGTTGCCTTCCAACATCCCTGGTTCATATTTTACCGGTGTCGTTGCGACGTATTCGCCAGTCGCGTTATCGTACCAGTTTGCATCTTCGCCGACATGAGGTCCGAACTGTGAGTAGGGACCAATCGGTTCACGACACCCCCTAAACGGTTCCCCATCTTGCGGGGGTTCCGTCGAGGTGGGCTGCGGAGTCTGGCTAGCTTGAGCCGTCAGAGACGGCGTCAGCGTTACAGACGGGATGTCCGTATTCGTCGCAGACGGCTCCGGCGTTCCGGTTCCATCGCCCCCAGAGGGGGTTTCGGTCGGCGCAGGGTCCGTTGCCGTCGGCTCAACAGTCGGTTCTGGAGTGATCGAGGGCTCCGAAGTCGGCTCGGGCGTGAGCGACGGTTCCGGCGTCGAAGTAGGTGCAACGCAGTTTTCGGGGCGTTCGGCGATTGCCGAGACACCCTGCATTGTCTGCGCCGCATTGTCCCATTCGACCGCCGAGGCCTCCAAGTAAGCCGGGACGGCGAACCCGAGGACCTCAGTTACCTTGGTGAAGGCTCCAGTATCACTCTGCCAGCCCGAGGGGTCGTAATCCTCGGCGTTGGCGATAACCTGGTAGAGATTCTGATTGTGGGTGGACGTAATGATAAACGTCCCCACCCAGCCGTTCGCGACGCATTCTGCGCTCGGGACCATAGTGGCCTCGGGCAACGGTTCAGGCGTGTTGGTGATCGTCGGCTCAGGCGTGTCGGTCGCGGTCGGTGTAAGCGGCGTAGCGGTCGGACAGCTGGTCGGCCGGCTGACCGTCACTGACCGCGTACCGGTTGCGTTGTTTGACCACCTTGCGGTGACCGTTTCAGTGACGCTGGGCACAGACATCGAGTAGTACTCTACCCGGGTGAAAGTATTTGCCAGAATCGCCACTTGCGGTTCATCAGGCAGGTATTCCCCGGTTGGTGACTCAATCCACCACGTCAGGGTCGGACGATTCGCGTCCGGCCTGACAGTAGAGGTCACCTTGTACTGGTCTCCAGCGGCGCATTCCGCCACCGCAGAAAGGAATTCTGGATGATGCTGAGGGCCTTCCCGGTCAGGGGTTGGCACTAGCAAGACCTCCACAAATGGTGCGGCTTCGTTCCCCGCGGCTTGCACCGCAGCGAACCCAACGATGCCGATGGCTAGAGCCACCAGCACCAAGAATACCCTCTTACTCATCTTTCTTACCCTCCTCTTGCAGGATCCTGTCCCAAACGAAATGCCTGGGCGGATTCTGCGCTATAGTATGTTCGTCCCACAATGGGCCGGGTGGGTTTCGCCCCCCACAAGTTCTTGCGATTTGTACCTCGCGGTACAGGGGACTTGCGGCTCCCTACAAGGTCTGTTACGACTTCGGCCTTCGGCACGGGGGCTTGCGCTCCCCAATATATTTAGCAATATGTTCAGCCTTTTTGAAGGGCCGTGGCATATCAACCACACCTTTCCTGGTTTCCTCCTGGAAAGGTTTTATAAAATTCACGGTCAGAACCCGCTCGATAAAAGTGAGCGGGACTGTAAAGGGATTCCCCCCGATAACAGCCAGGTATGTCCGAATTTGGGCACACTTTGCTGTTATCGGGAGCTTATTCCGAGTTTCAGATATCAAATTTTATCCAGATTGTTAAAGTTCGCTTAATAAATTAAGCAAGTGATAGTCAAAAAGACATATCATGTTAATTGGTAGAACTAGGTCGATTAAAACACTGATTCTATATCACCATTATAGCAATTTTGGAAGAAGATTTAAACCTCAAATAAGCGATAAAAGGCCTTGAATTCATGTAACAAATAGCGATCAAGATTTTAGACAATTACGAAAGCATATTTAGAGTATAATAAGACGTTTAGTATAAGTTCATGCGTTTTATAGATGTTTTAAAATCAGCTTTTCTATCCTTAAGGCGCAATAAAGTAAGGACTTTTCTTACTTCTTTCGCAATTTTTATTGGTGTTTTCATAATCATCTTTCTCGTTTCCCTTTCATTTGGAGCGCAGAAAATTTTACTTGGCCAAATCACAAATCAATTTGATTTAAAGAGCATTTTTGTATTTCCAGGAGGAACATTAGACTTTAGTTTCTTTGGCCCAACAGCTACAGAAGAAACGGAGGAAGAAAAGGTAATTATCAACGAAGAAGCTCTAACAAGCATCCGGAATTTTGAAAAAGTTGAAGCTGCAAAACCAGTTGTTCAATTAAATAGCAAAAAGCTGGAATTTCTAGACAAAAGTTTTGACGAGAGAGTAGTGAACAGCTCAACTGGAGGAGGTTTCGACCTTGAAGTAGGAGATGGAATAGTAACAGAAATACTTGCTGGTAGAATAGACAACCTCACAAGAGACGAAGCTGTTGTAGTATCTTCGCTTGTCGAAGCATACGACAAAACGCCAGAAGAATTATTAGGACAGAAAATATTGCTAGTTGACCAACCAGGATTATTCGGTTCGCAAGCAAAACCTCTCGAAGATAGAACTTACACAATCGTGGGAGTAATTCCCGAAGTTAGAAACTTCACTTACATAGTTAATCTTGAAGAAGGATTAGATCAAATTTCTAGAAAAAACGCATACGAAACAGCAGCAGATTACATAGAAACAGTAGGTTACCAGTCACTTTATGTTCAGGCACAAGATGAATCGTCGGTAGAAGAAGTTAGTAACGAAATAAAAGCATTAGGGTTTGATACAAGCACGCTTGAAGAAGTGCTGGCTGTATTTAATTCGTTGTTCAATTTAATTCCAATAATATTCACGATTGTAGGAAGTATCGCAATTTTTGTTGCGGCAATTGGAATAATAAATACAATGGTAATGTCGGTTTACGAAAGAACAAAAGAAATTGGAGTTATGAAGGCAGTAGGTGCAAAAAACACAACTGTGCTTTCGTTGTTCATTACAGAATCAGGTTTGATTGGATTTTTGGGAGGTTCGTTAGCAGCATTGGGAAGTCTGTTAGTTATTTTTATTGCAAATTCAGTTTTAGTAAATAAAGTATTACCAGAGCTTGGTTTGAAAGATGTTGATACGTTTTTTATAACGCCATTTTGGTTAATTGCTGCAACAGTTTTAGGATCAACACTAATTGGGATTTTAGCTGGACTTTATCCAGCATATCGAGCAAGTAGGTTAGATCCGGTGAAGGCACTTAGATATGAATAATAAAACGAAGTTCGAAATTCGAAGCAAGAAGATCGAAAATGGAAAAGAATACGAGTCCAAGGATTAAGGTTATTAAATAACAGATCCCGCATCCATGCCAAATGGCAGGCAAGCAAGTGCGGGACCCACAACACAAATTATGAAAGCACTATTAGAAACTAAAAACTTAGTAAAGGAATACAAACTCGGAGGAGAGGAGGTGCACGCACTCAGGTCTGTGAGTTTGAAAATTAACGAAGGCGAAATGGTTGCAATTATTGGACCATCGGGAAGTGGGAAATCAACTTTAATGCATATTCTTGGTGGCCTTGATCGTCCAGATTCAGGAGAAGTTTTTGTAGACGGAGAAAACCTTTCAAAATTATCGCAAAGAAAACTTGCTGAATACCGCAATAAAAAAATCGGATTTATTTTTCAAACATTTAATTTACAACCTGACTTAACGGCTACAGAAAATGTTGAATTACCTTTGGTGATTGCTGGAAAAGGTTCTCGAGAAAGAAAGAAACTAGCACAAGAAGCATTAGAAAAAGTTGGTCTCAAGGATCGCGTAAAACATAAACCTAATGAGCTTTCTGGAGGTCAGCGACAGAGAGTAAGCATAGCGAGAGCTTTAGTAAATTCTCCAAAAATAATTTTTGCAGATGAACCAACAGGAAATTTAGACACAAAAACTGGGGCAAATGTTTTAGCACTTCTAAAAAAACTTAATCAAGAAGATGGTGTTACATTAATCATAGTAACTCACGACGACGAAATCGCTTCTGCGTGCGATAGAGTTATTAAAATGCGAGACGGGGAAATAATGAA
>CAZYSE010000014.1:0-22507 GCA_964650085.1 uncultured Candidatus Saccharibacteria bacterium
TGCTATACTACAAGTCAGTATTTTAATTAAAACCAAGGAGAAATATGTCAGTAGTAGTACACGATGACATGCCAATTGATTTGGCTCTAAGACTTTTGTGGAGAGAAGCAACAAGAGAAGGTGTTCTTGAAAAACGAGAATCACTTCGATATTTTGCACCTAAATCACAAGCAAAACACCAGAAAAAGAAAGTGTGGGAAAAGATGAAGAGACGAAGTAGTGCGGCTAAACGAAAGAAACTGAAGTAAATTGATTATCTAAAATCAATTTAGTAATACCCCGGTTCTGCATCAAGCAGAAATCGGGGTTTTTTACTGCCATTTTCTTTGAAAAATCATAGACGGTTTTAAGTCCCAAGACGTATACTATCTTTACAACTTTATTTGAATCTTTGATCTTAAATCCTCGAATCTTTTATAAATTATGGCTGATGTCCTTTACAGAAAATACAGATCAAAATCCTTCACAGAATTAGTAGGTCAAGAGACTACAGTTACAGTTTTGAGAGAGGCAATAAAGCAAAATAAAGTAGCTCATGCATATCTTTTTTCAGGTCCCAGAGGAACAGGTAAAACCTCTGCGGCAAGAATTTTTAGCAAAGCAATCAACTGTGAAAAATTTCTCGAGTTAGGTGATGTTTGTAATGAGTGTATCTATTGTAAAGCTATTAACAACGGGCAAACTCAAGACGTTTTAGAGATGGATGCTGCATCCAATAGAAAAGTAGATGACATTCGAGAACTAAAAAATAATATAGATTACCTTCCAACTTTACTAAAAAAAAGGATAATCATTATCGATGAAGCTCACATGCTTACCAATGAAGCTTTCAATGCACTTCTAAAAACATTAGAAGAACCGCCTGAGCATATTGTGTTTATATTCGCTACAACAGAGGCACATAAAATGCCTGTAACGATTTTATCGAGAGTACAGAGATTCGACTTCAAGTTAGGAACGAAAGCAGCTATAGTATCTAAGTTAGCTAATATAGCTAAATCAGAAGGGTTTACCATAGCAGAAGATGCTTTAGATTTAGTATTTAAAAAGTCAGGAGGGAGCTATCGAGACTCAGAAAGCTTACTGGGTAAGATTTTAAACAGTACACCTGATAACAAAGTAAGCTTAGAAGAAGTTCAGGGCATTTTAGGAATGGTCTCTGAATCTGAATTGGATCAATATCTGGAATTATTAATTAAAGGCGAAATAGTTCAATTTATCGAGCATGTAACAGTTCAAATAGATTCTGGATTAGACTTAGGCTACTTAGTGGAGCAACTATTGGAGAAGTGTAGAGACATTTTACTAAAAACTTTCGCTTCTGATAAAACTCGTTACCTGAAAGTGATGAAGATTGTAGGGGCTTTAATTAAAGCCAAGAAAGATGGTAAGGAATTTACAGATAAGCAACTGGTGTTAGAGATTTATCTATCGGAGCTTGCAGTAGAAGGTGGATCGCAGAATGATAAAAAGCCAGATCCAGTTAAGCCAAATCCTGTGTCACCAATACTCGCTGCAGAAATCCCCGAGAAAGATACGCCTGTAGAAGCTGAAAACCCACACAATGTTAGTGTTGTTGCCAATGGTAACTTTAATCATGCAAACTTCACAGATACTTTATTTGAGATACACGGGAGAGTAGGAGCTTTTGTAGGTGGATGCCAAAGTCAGCTTGACGGAGGCACCCTAACAATTTTTGTAGATGGTCCATGGAAGCAGAAGCAATTAACTGAGAATATTCTAACCCTTAGAGAGGCAACTACTAGAATGGGTGTTGCTGTAGATGATATACTTATAGTCATTGATAATAGTATTCCTGTTGAACAAACAAGCGTTGTTGCAGAAATAGTTGCAAACATCGAAAATGTTCCTAATAAGGAAGAGATTATCGAAGATAATTCAGCTTTAGTTGAAGAATTCATTTAAATATTAAAAAAATCGTATGGGAATAATCAATATGGCAAAAATGGCTCAAAAGGCTATGAAAGCTCGAGGTACAATGTCTAGAATAAAAGCTGCAGGTAAAAACGGCTCGTTAGCAATGGCTATTGACGGACTTTACAATGTAACTGATGTGGAAATCGACAAAGAAGAGTTAAAAAAGGAAATTGGATATGAAGTAGAGGACAGAGTTCTAGAGAAAATTATTAACGTATTTAAAAACAATATAAAAAAAGCAAGCGGAGATACTAAAAAAGCCCTAGAAAAAGAATTAGCAAGCAACACTAGTATGGACGATCTAAGAAGCATGCTTGAATAAGACTTTAATATGGCCTTTCCCAAAGAGATACAAGAACTCAGTGACGCTTTTTCGTCTTTGCCAGGAATTGGCCCAAAACTATCCCACAGAATAGCTCTTTACCTTTCAGTTGGAGGAAAAAACCTAGCTAAGAAAATAGAAAGAGACATTTCTACAATGGTATCTCGAATACGTCTGTGCGAAAGATGTAACAACGTCTCAACTGAACCTCTTTGCGAAATATGTGCGGATTCGAATAGAGATACAGTTAAATTAATCATCGTTGAAGACTCAATGGATTTGTATAATATCGAGTCCAGTGGTGCTTATAAAGGGCTTTACCATGTAATTGGAGGCGTAATTTCACCCCTAAATGGTATTACTCCTGATAAGCTTTTTATTCAATCATTATTCGACCGAGTAAAGCAAGATGCCTCAATTTCGGAGATAATTTTTGCCCTAAATCCATCTGTCGAAGGTGAATCTACAACAATTTTCATAAAAGAAGGACTTGCAGATATAAACCCTGCGATCGAAATTACCCAGTTGGCAAAAGGTATCCCTTTTGGATCAGATATCGAATTCATCTCTGGGCAGACCTTACGAGATAGTCTTTTCAGTAGAAACAAAATATAAGATAAGAATTAAGGTTTAGAATGAAGAATTAGGATCAAGAATCGAAGAAGAGTTGACTAAAATCACCATTCCCTTAACCTTAATCCTAAGCCGTAATCCTTAACCTCCATTCTTCATTCTTTATTCCCTTTTCCCACTTGTTGAAAGCAAACCTTTTATGTATAATTCAATGATTGTTTTTAGGTTATATATATGCAGAAATATGAGTTAGCGTTAGTCTTGAAACCTCTAAGTAACGAGGAAGTAAAAGACAAGTTTATCAACAAACTTGAAGCTTTGGTTAAAAAGCTCGAAGGAAATGTTGGAAAGTATAATTACCTTGGAAAGAGGCTATTAGCTTACCCAGTAAAGAAACAGAAAGAGGGTTATTACCTTTTCTGCAAGTTAGAATTATCAAGAAATAATGTTGCAGAACTAGATAAGTTCCTAAACACACATCCTGAAGTTCTTAGAAGTCTTAGAGTAAAGGAAGATCAACTATAATTAATTAACTATTAAAAGATCAGTATGTCAAAGTCGAGATCATTAAACAAAGTAATGTTAATTGGAAACTTAACAAGAAGCCCAATGTTAAAAGAAACAACAGGAGGTGTTCAAATTTGTTCATTTGGACTAGCTACAAACACTTCTTGGAAAGATAAAGACGGAAATGTAAAAGAAAAAGCAGAATATCACAATCTTATCGCATTCAATAAACTTGCAGAAATCTGCGCTATGGTTTTAGATGTTGGTATGTTGGTTTACGCAGAAGGTGAATTGAGAAACCGAGTAATCGAAGGTGATGATGGAAAAAGACAGTACAGAAGTGAAATCAAACTAAACGATATGTACGTTCTAGACAGCAAAGGAAAGAAAGGCGTTGGAGTAGATGCAGCAAAATCAACAGAAGGACATGATAATGATGTTCCTGCTACTGAAGAAGTTGCTCCAGAAGCAGCACCTGCAGATACAGATGAATTCAAGAGCGAAGATTTATTTTAATTTAATACAATACTAGTAGAGCATGGCTTTTAAGAAAAAAATAAAAAAGAAATACGTTCCTCAAGCAAAATTGTCTTGCCCTTTTGATGGTGATCCTAGTAGAATAGACTACAAAGATGTCACTACATTAAAGAAATACATTTCTACAAGAGGGAGAATCCTTCCTCCAGACAAGACTGGAATTTCTGCTAAATGTCAGAGAAAATTTGCGCTTTCTGTAAAGAGAGCAAGGTATATCGCACTTTTGCCTTTTGTACAATACGTCTAACAAGATGATCAAAGAAGAGATCGAGAGCTATCGTAAAGATAGCTCTACTAAAACTATTGCACCTGTCCTAATAGCCCTTAGCTTTATAATAGGCATAGGTATGGGTGCTCTTTTACTCTCAGTATTCTCAAGCAAAGCCAGCTCTGACTCACAAAATCCAGCTTCCACAGGCACAATTTCAGACTATGTAAATGAACCATACTTAGAAAATATTCTAAAAATATTCAACGAAAGATATTTACACGAACTACCATCAAAAGATGAAGCGACCTACGGTATTGTAAAGGGCTTTATTTCGTCCCTAGATGACAAATACACGAGCTTTTTAGACCCAGAGGAGGCTAGCCAGTATCGAGAATCTAGAGACCCTTCTTTCGACGGTATAGGCGTTACTTTAAAGTTTGAAGAAGGTTATACAAAAGTTGAGACTGTTCTAAAGGGTAATCCAGCAGAATCGGCAGGAGTTTTACCCGGAGATGTTATTCTAGAAGTAGACGGAGAGGCTATGGATAATCAATTCCCAACATATGTATCAAGCAAAATTCGTGGCGAAAAAGATACACAAGTAACAATCAAGATGTACAGAACTTCTACTACAGAAATTAAAGAATTTACAATCACCAGAGCGAGAATTGAGACTTCAAATATTTCTTGGAAAGAGTTAGACAATGGTGTATTTCAAGTTTCAATTTCTCAGTTTATAGATGTGACGCCGTCTGACTTTAATAAGTCTTGGGATAGTATCGTATCAGAAATCTTAGCCAAGAATTCAAATCCTACAGGAATTATTATGGATTTAAGAGGAAATCCAGGAGGATATGTTGATAGTGTTAAACATGTTCTTGCAGAATTCCTAAAGGAAGACCAAGTGCTGATGATGGAAAACTCAAAACTGTACGGAAAGATTGTTTACAAAGACAAGAGAGTAGGTAGATTAGAGAATCTTCCAGTTACAGTTATTGTAAACGAAGGAAGTGCATCTGCATCCGAGATTTTCGCAACAGCAATTCAGGAGAACGGTAGAGGACTAGTTGTAGGAAAGCCAACTGTAGGAAAGGGTGTAGAGCAAGAAGTAAACGAAAGATTTGAAGATGGAAGTATCTTAGTACTTGTATTCCAAGAATGGTTAACACCAAAAGAGAATAGAATTTCTGAAGAAAACCCAGTAAAACCAGATCATGAGGTAGACTACACTGAAGCAGATTATGCAGCAGGAAATGATCCTCAATTAGATAAAGCTATCGAAGTTTTATAATGTCCCCAGAAGACGAAGAAGACCAACACGAAGCTATTCCCTTGAAACAATTACTTGAAGATAATCCCCAGTATGTCCCACAAAGTTTCTTTCGGCACAGCGCTGTAGAAGAAGATATCCTCGATGCAAATTTCTCATATCATGAGATTGATGAACTCTGGCGAGAACACGAAATGGAAAAGCAATTTACCAGAGAAGGTCGGTACTCCACACACTACGATAAGCGAAGTGAAGCGTCATCTTTAAAATGGGAAAAGTTGAAGCAGAAATATAGCAAGCTTGCAAAAGGAGCATCATTTAATTCAGTACTCGAACAATTTGACAGGTTCTTTTATTCTCAATCTAGACTAGGAACTAGGTTCGTTTACTTTGCAAACCCATTAGTAGTAGAAGAGTTCACTGCCATGGTAGAAGAATTATCTAGAGAATTGAACCCATACGATAGAAGAGTGTTTCAGAAGTACATAGGTGAAATTCAGCCAATCCTCAGAATAAATACCCATAGAATTTGGGAATATGTGCTAGGAGTTGATGAATATTATGAAACGTAAGAGAGAGATTAATTATTGATTTTCTACTTGAAAGACTTCAAGTACTTGCGAAAGCAAACTATCATTCATCAGGGCTATTAAGTCTTCAGGATTTTCTATTGTATTGTATGAATATTCTTCACCTTTTCTAGTATATAAATTGCCACCTGCCTTCTTTAGAACACCGTGCGCTGGTGCGAGATCCCAAATATCAATAAATCCCTTAGGGTAGATTAAGAAATCTATATTGCCGTTTGTAAGATAGTTTATTGGTCGATATGCATTTGTGATGGACTTCCGATCGATCAACTCAACATCTTGTGTAAACGACACAAATTTCCTTTCCATAGTTCGCAGATTATTGCGCTTGATTTGCTCGGCTGGGTAAAGGTAATCAAATATCTGAGTAAAGGGGTTGTATGTTGTTGCGTATTCAACTTTATGATTAATAATCAAAGATACCATAATATCTACTTTTGGCTTACCTGCTAAGAAGTTGCTTGTACCTCCAAGTGGATCAAGGGTAAGCATATGAGTATCATTTGCATCAATTTGATGGCTTTCAGGAACTTCCTCGGCAATTATTTTAAATTCGGGGAAGAGTTTAGTTAGTTTTGGAATTAAGAATTCTTGAGTTTGCTTATCCGTAGAAGTTACAGGACTCCCATCAGGTTTGTATTCGATGGTATAACTTTTCGAATTAAAGTCTTTTACTATGATTTCTCCAGCTTCAACAAGTAGTTGTTTAAGTTCGGGGTGCATTTGTTTAGTCTGCATGATATTTTGATTACTAATAGTTCTTTCAAACAAGAATATTTTGAACCTTTGTATCTTTGATCTTTGTACCTTAATCCCCAAAGGGATTATTTATTCTTCCTCTTCTTCAATTTCAGCAATATCCCCAGCTCGCATTCCTTTTTGAGTCTCTTCGATAATATCGTCGATTAATCCTTCCATCACTTCTTCAACTTTGAACCAACTTTTATGAATTCTGTGATCTGTAATTCTAGACTGTGGGAAGTTGAATGTTCTTATCTTTGAAGATCGTTCCGAGTCACTAACTGCTTCAGATTTAATCTGTTGAGTTTGAGCAGATCTTTTTTCTCTTTCTAGCTCTTCAAGCTTACTAGCCAACACGCTCATAGCAAGATCTTTATTCTTATGTTGCGATTTACCTTGTTGAGAAGTAACGATAATTCCTGTAGGGATATGAAGAATTCGAACAGCAGAGTCTGTAGTGTTAACAGATTGTCCACCTGGTCCACTCGATCTATAAACATCGATTCTAATATCATTTGGGTTTATTGAAACGTCTTTATATTCAAATTGAGGAATAACTGCAACTGAAACTGTAGATGTGTGAATCCTTCCAAGAGCTTCTGTCTTAGGAACTCTCTGAACTCTATGAACGCCACTTTCAAATCTAAAGATAGCATATGAGCTTGGCTCATCTACCAAGAAAATTGCTTCGTTAATTCCTCCTTCTGCTTTTTGCTCAAGAGATAGCATTTCTACTTTGTAACCTTTAGCTGCACAGTATTTGATATAAACTTTGTAAAGTTCTTCCGCAAATAGAGAGGCCTCCGTACCTCCAACACCTGGGCGAATTTCTATGATTGCTTTCTTATCATCATTTTCTAGTGGCGTTGCAGTAAGTAGCTCAAATTTCGACATTAAAGGTATTAATTTGACTTCAATTGTTTGGTTCTCGGCAGTTGCGTCTGCAGTGTAATCAGGATCAGCTACGAGCTCTAGATTACCTTCGTGTTGCTCGGCCAGTTTTGATACCTCAGCATAAAGACCTAATATTTCATTTGTTTTTGTGAGTTCTTTAAAAGCATTAATGCTATCTGCAGAATTATAGTCGCTGACTGTAGCGGTTTTCTCACTAAGTTCTTGTTTAAGATTTCGAAACTTTTGAATATCAAACGCTTGAATTTTACTTTTAATTTCTTCTATCACTTTCTAATTATAATCAAAATAGAGTAGCTATGAAAATACCCTGTAGTAGAGCAAGCTCACCACAGGGTATTAAAAATCAAAGAGAGTTATCTACTTGATGTTCATCAACATGTCTTTTAGAGACATACCAGCTGATTCAGTTTTCTTTGCAATTTGCTTCTTTTCCTTCTTCTTTACAAGGTTAGCAGACATTTCTGCTGCGACAGCTTTCTTCTTATTGAACTTCTCAACTAAGTCGTCTCTGTCTACAAGGATTTCCTTTCCTGTATAGAAA
Source organism: uncultured Candidatus Saccharibacteria bacterium (assembly GCA_964650085.1). Classification (GTDB taxonomy): domain Bacteria; phylum Patescibacteriota; class Dojkabacteria; order J137; family J137; genus KLAP211. Next base: position 8,146 of record CAZYSE010000014.1, read on the forward strand.
GGGTGGCAGTTGCTACATAATTCAACTTTTAGTTCTTCTTCTGTAGAACCTAAGTGTCGAACGAAGCCACAACTTGAACAAGTTACTGTTGCTGCAAAATATTTTGGTTGGATTGATTTTTTCATAATCTAGTTTCCTTAAATAGCTTTTTAATGTGCTAGAATTATATCTGTAAATATCGAAATAGTAAAGCTTAATTTTATATATCATAATATGCAAATCAAGATATCTGATGGTTCAATTACAATCGAAAATAACGAGGGTTCATCTGCAAGTATTAGTTTTGATAACGGTTTCAAAGTCACTATTGGAAAAGTAGAAATCACAAAGCCTGGAGAATACGAATACGAGAACATCTCAGTTAAGGCACAAGATGCTAAGTTAGCTAAAACAGCTAACATAAATATACTCGCCATTTATGTTGATAACTTTAATGTTCTTTTAGTGCCAGACACTAAAGATCTTAAGCCAGAATATGATAATGATCTCGATGTCGCAGACATGCTATTCGTAACAAATGAGACAGGCGATCTAAAGAATCTTGCAAATGTTGTCGATCCAAAAATAGTATTTACTGGAAAACTAAAAAAATATGCTAGAGCAGAGGACGAGGCATTAAAGTCAATTACACAGAATATTCAAACTACTAAAACAATTAAACTTAAGGAAGGAGAACTTGGCTCAGCCTCAGAAGCTGCACCAGTTCTTGCTGTATATATCTTAGAATAATATGGCACAAGGCATAGCCCCTTTCAACTTAGAAGCAGAGAAAGCTGTAATAGGATGCATAATCATCGATAATGACAACATTATCAAGATTATAGACATTATTAAGCCAGATCATTTCTACGACCAGCGAAATTTCCAAGTCTACGAAACAATCATAAAGCTACACAGCGGGGGTAAAGTTGTTGATTTGCTAACTCTTTCAACCGAATTAGGAAAAAAAGGTAAAAAAGGAGCAGATTCTGCATATATTGCCGAACTTGTAGAATCGGTTCCTTCGGTTTCAAACATAGAAGAATATGCCCTTATAGTGCGAGAAAACGCTATGAGAAGATTCCTAATGAGATTAGGAAATGATATGGAGACAAAGTCAAAGAACTTTGATATCGAAGTTGATAAAGTAATCGATGAAATGGAGAACGACTTGTTCAACATTTCAGAGAACGCAACAACTAGCGAACTGTTTAACGCAGCAACTCTTCTTGAGATGCAAATGAAGAGAGCAGATGAGTACGCAAAAAATCCTAACTCAATTCGTGGTATTCCAACTGGAATCAAGGCGCTAGATGCCCATTTAAATGGTTTACACAACTCCGACTTAGTAATCATTGCTGCTAGACCCAGCGTTGGTAAGAGTGCTTTTGGCTTTGATATCTGTAGGCACATTAGTGTTAATGAAAAAAAGACGGTCTGTATATTCAGCCTCGAGATGCCTGCACTACAAGTGATTGACAGAATATCCTCACAACAAACAGGTATTAGTTTGTGGAACATTAAAACTGGAAGTATGTCAAAAGACGACTACAAAAGGTATGCAATGGAGGTGGGAAAGATATCAGAATCGAAACTATTTGTAGATGAAACTCCTGGAGTTAGTATTATGCAACTCCGAAGTAAAGCTAGAAAAGTTAAAATGCAGTATGGTTTAGACCTAATTATGGTTGACTACCTTCAGCTTATGCAGGGTTCTGGAAGATCACAAGACAGTAGAGCAAATGAAATTGCAGAAATTTCGAGATCCTTAAAGATTCTTGCAAGAGAATTAAACGTACCAATCCTAGCTTTGTCTCAGCTAAACAGAGCTGTAGAAAATAGACCTGACAAAACTCCTCAGCTTTCAGACCTGAGGGAGTCTGGATCTATTGAACAAGATGCCGACTTGGTAATGTTCCTGAGTAGGGACATTAACGAAGAATTGTCAGAAGATAAGACTGATTATGGAGACAATTTGAGTAAGGTTGACATTATAATTGCTAAACATAGAAATGGACCTGTAGGAAAAGTTAAGCTCAGATTTGATGGAGCAAAGCAGAAATTCTACGATGCAGCTGAGTAGTTAATGCTATAATTCTAAGCTAATCTAATGCCGAAGTGGTGGAACTGGTAGACACGTCAGACTCAAAATCTGGTGAAGCTCAAACTTCGTGAGGGTTCGAGTCCCTCCTTCGGTATAAATAATGAAGTTCGAAGCAAGAAATTCGAAGATCTATAAATTCAACTTAGATCCTAGATCTGATCTTCAGAGCAGCTCCTTGCCGGAGGTGCGAACATAATCGACAGCATTTACCTTAACCTTCAACTTAACCTTAATCTTGTATCATTTTCACCTTGCACTTTGATTGTGCTTTTTATATCATTTATTCGTATAATTCAGTTTAAAAAAGCATATGGAAGAATTCGTCTCATCAATATTAAGTTCAGAATTAGATTTTAATGAAGTAGGAAAACTATTTCTTATTTGGATCGCTGCATTATGGGTAGTTTTTTGTGTTTGGGTATTTGTTGATGCTAAGAAGCGATATAAAAGTAGCGCATGGGCATTTTTCTTTTTCTTTGCGGTTTTGATCTTAAACTTCCCAGCCTTAGTTCTATATTTAATAATTAGGCCAGAAAACGAGGAGAATCACGTTATTTACTTAGCAAATGAGTCTACTTCATCAGTAACCGGAGGTGTTAATGTCCCGCTCATCAATTTCACAGGTGAGGATGGCCTTGTTAAGCTTTCGTTATCCCTTAGCATGAGCAAAGGTGTTAATGAAGATGTACAGTTTGATATCAAGGTTAACGATACAGATAAATTTGAAATTACCGAAGCTCCAGTAAAAGAATCATTAGATCTTGCAGTAAATGTAGACTCCGATAGTGTTGTAGAGAAGGAAGATAAGCCTAAAAAGAAATCTAGATTGTCTTTAGAAAAATTTAGACAAAGAACTTCAAGCTTAGGTAGCTCACTAAGATCTAAGCTGACACTTCCTAAAAGGAAGGTGAAAGTTAAAGAAATTGAGGTTGAGAAGGTTGAAGAATCTGCTCCTGTAGTGGATGATAAGCCAGTTGCGGAAGAAAAACCTGAATCAGTACCTGAGGCAGAAACAAAGGCCGCAGAAGCTACTGAGAAGTCAAAATAAGCCCAATAAAAATATCAAGCAATGGACAAAAATATTCAAAGCTTCTTCAACAAGCTTAAGCGTCGCGTCCTTAAGAATAGAAGGAAGCTAAATCTTAAAACAGTTGTTCAAGACACTGCAGGTGGATTATTCAGAACACTATCTTCAGCTAGACTCCCATTAATAATTTTCACTTTCATTGCTTCAGTACTACTACTACTCGTATTTGTTAAATACTTATCAATTTCTCCTGTCTCACTACAATTTGATACAGGAGTTAATGAGGAGGTACTCAAAACATACGATTCAAATCTCAATATATTGTTTATCGTAATGGACGATCGCGAGGAAGGCTATAAATTTATCAACAAAATGGATGTAGTTTTGGTTGATAACAACGCTAAGAGGGTAAGCAATTTATCGATAAATGAAGATCTAATAGTCAATCTCAATAAGGAGAAAGTGCCTATTAGGAATCTTTACAACTTCCTAGATGGGTCTAGTGTGCAGAGGTTAGATAACCTTATGTTGAATATAAGCAACTACACAGGTCTTCGTTTGGATAGATATTTCATAGTTAATTTAAGCGATTTAGAAACCATGGAGACCTTAGCAGGGTTTTCTGGAAGCAATAACCTAGACTATATCAACTATTATAAAAATCCTCTCAATTTTCTATCGTATATTCTCAACTTTGAGGGGTATAGAGAAGCCTTCAGAACTAATTTAAATAGAGTAGAATTTACTGGACTAATGAACTCATTTGGAAACTTTTCAGTCACAAGCAGTTCAATAGGAATAGCGCAAGGTATTGCAGAAGGAGAAAATATTTCTGGTGACCAAGGTAAAATCGATACCGCTATTACTCAATTTCTTAGAGATATTGATATTTTAAAAGAACAAATCAGGGTGGAGATATATAATGCTACTTCTATTCAAGGAGCGGCTACAAAGGTCTCTAGAAGGCTTAAAATCTATGGTATAGATGTTGTTAAAACAGGTAACTATCCCGAAACAGTAGAAAAGTCGGGCATGTTCTTAGCAGGAAATAAAGCTCAGATGATCAGTAACTTTAACGAAATTAAACGAGCCTTCCGAGGAGATATCCAAGAGCTCAAAGAATATAAATATAACTATTCAGGTGATATAATTTTGATAATAGGAGATGATTATCAATACCTCAGATAGTTAAAGTATGGCAGGCCATTCAAAATGGAATAACATTAAACGCGTTAAAGCTGCAGAAGATTCCAAACGAAACAAGATTTTTACAAAACTTTCCAAAGACATTGTTAGCGCAGTCAAGGTTGGGGGTTCACCTGACCCAAAGATCAATACAGGACTGAAGTCTGCAATTGATCGTGCAAAGTCTTTTAACTTACCTTCGGATAAGATAGAAAAGGCAATTAAAAAAGCTTCCGGGGTAAGGGAATCGGGAGAACTAATCGTAACAAAAGTATATGAGGCACAGTTTGAAGACGGAATAGAAGCTATAATTGTATTTGAAACTGATAATCCCAATAGGTCTTTCAATGAAGTTAGAATGGCTGTAAATAAGTTACAGGGAAAATTGCTTAATGAAGGATCATTGAAATGGAAGTTTAAAGAATTTTATCGAGTAAAGATTTCTGACATACACAAATCAGAAGTAGAGGTATTATTTACATTAGATGGTGTTGATAGCATTGACTACAAAGAAGAAACAGAAGAAGTTGAAATACTGATTACAAAAGAATTTGGATATAACATAGCTAACTTATACAAAGAATTTAAAGATGTAATTGTTGATTCAATATACATTTCTTCGAATGGTATTCTTGTACCACAAGACTTTATTGAAGTCGCTGAAGAGATACTTGAAGATGCTGTAGATTTTGAGAGTATATTTTTTAATAGAGTATATGAGAGTTTTAGGGATTGATGTAGGATTTGCCATCTGTGGATGGAGTATTGTAGATAAAGTCGCAGGTGGAGGCTTCAAGCTTATAGACTTTGGGGTGATAACAACTAGTAAAGAGCTAGATATGCCTGAGCGACTAGAGATAATTTACTCAGGTTTTCAGTCGATAATAGACAGGTATAAACCGGAAGAAGTAGCCATCGAGGATATTTTCTTCTTTAAAAATGAGAAGACGATCATCAATGTGAGTCAAGTTAGAGGCGTGATACTACTTGCAAGTTTCCAAAGCAAACTTAAGATATATAAATATACGCCATTACAGGTTAAAATGGCTGTGACAGGATATGGTAGAGCTGAAAAGAAAGCTGTACAAGAGATGGTGAAACGAATATTTAAATTATCTTATATCCCAGAACCAGATGATGCAGCCGATGCAGTAGCAATCGCATATTGTCATCATAACAACATAAAATATGATTAACTACATAAAAGGAAATATTAAACTCAAGTTCGACGATGCTTTACTTATCGTAGCAAATAATATTGGGTTTAAGATAAATATAGCTAACATAGACAATTTGATTCTGGAGTCCGAAATCGAGCTGTATGTAAAGGGTTATGTCAGAGATGACGTGTATGTTTACTACGGATTTAAAACGACAAAGGAGTATGAACTGTTCGAAAAGCTTATAAAAGTCGATGGGGTTGGCCCAAAGACTGCTATGTCTATCTTAGCTAAGATTCCTGTAAACGAGCTGATAACTCATATTGGAAAAGCAGATTTCGCAAAAATCAAAAGTTACGGAATTTCGGATAAGATAGCTAAAAAAATAGTCGTTGAACTTGCGAACTTGGATATGGATTTAAGTACAGAAGGCGGAGATATTCCAAAAGAGGCTGTAGAGGCTTTAATGAATCTTGGATTTACAAAGGAGACGATAGTAGCTAAGTTAGCTAACATTTCATTTTCAACAGCTGAAGAATATATTAAGTATTTTTTGAAAAATAGATGAATAATAGAGGGGTAGTATCAACAATGGTTGTAGAGGAAATTGAAGAAGTCTTAGAACAAAGCTTAAGACCAAATAGTCTCGACCAAATGATAGGTAGGGAAAGGGAAAAGAAGGGGATTGAAATGATGATAAATTCGGCTAAGATCAAATCAAAACCATTAGATCACATACTTTTTCATGGTCCACCAGGGCTTGGTAAAACATCATTTGCTCATGTTATTGCTAAGGAAATGGGAGTAGGTATTCATATTACTAACGGGACAGTTTTAGATAAAACGGGTGACTTAGCTGCAATACTTTCTAGCTTAGAACCAAACTCAATATTATTTATTGATGAAATTCACAGATTGAATGGCAAAATAGAGGAGATGCTTTATCCAGCAATGGAAGACAAGGTTCTAGACATCATTGTAGGAAAAGGCCCAAGTGCAAAATCGCTACGAATCGACTTGCCAGACTTTACATTGATTGGCGCAACTACCAAGATGTCGTCAATAAGTTCGCCATTACGTGACAGATTTGGTGCGCATTTTAGATTAGATTTCTATTCTGATGAAGAACTGGGACGATTAATTCAGCAGAAAGCGGGGATATTGCAAGTAAAAGTAGACGATAAGGCTTCACTTAAAATGGCCAGATCATCGAGGATGACGGCAAGGGTAGCAATTAGAATACTTAAGAGGGCCATCGATACAGCTGTTGTAGCTAATGTGAATCTCATTACCATGGACATTGTAGATAGTACTCTAGAGCTGTTAGGGATTGATGAAAATGGATTAGACCAAACTGATCGAAAAATCCTTCATATAATGTATTATAATTTTGATAACAAACCTGTAGGACTGAAAAACCTAGCAATGTCTTTATCTGAGGCTGAAGAAACACTGGAAGATGTTTACGAACCATACCTAATAAAAAGTGGTTACATTAAAAGAACACCAAAAGGTAGAGTTTTAACTAGCACTGGAGAGAAAATACTATTAAAATAAGCATATGTTAACAAGACTAGGTACAAGACAAAGAGCAATAATTGGAGCACTTATTATAGGGCTTATAACTTTCTTGCTATTATCGGGATCCTTCAAATTCGCCGTTAGCACAATACTACCACCACAAAATCCATCAAATGTCTTAGCAGAAGAGCGTTATGGCGAGATTTCGCTTGCCTGGGACAAAGTAGAGGAGTACGATATTGAAAACTATAAGATTTATGTGGATAACTCTGAGTTCGTGAAACTCCGAAACGATGTGGATAACTACATAGTCACTGGCTTGGACTTGAATCAAAAAAATAACATAAAATTAGTTTCATCAGATGCTTCTGGTCGTGAGTCTGGAGGCGTAACTTATACTACTTCAGGAAACAGTTCACAGGTAAATGAGCTATTAAATACCTTAGATAGTTCAAGTCTAAGACTAAGGGACAATGTTATTTATTCTATTTTACTTGCGTTAGGGGTTCTGATATTAAATTCCTGGGTATTGTTCTTTAAGCATACACAGAAGAGTTTTCCAGTTACAGGAATATATCCATCAATAGCGTTATTTCCTTTCTTCACATTAGGTTTTACGTTATTTGATAGCATTAGTAACGAAGTAGCTAGGTTGGTTCTAATACTAATTATGTCGACTGCATTCTCGGTAATAAGTTATATAGTATTATTGACGAATAACATATTGCACGGGTCGATTCAGTATCAACTGCCTCTAGAACAAGCAGCTAAAGCTGTTCAATTTATCTTCTCATTACTATCTACGTATTTAATTATGGTATTCATTTTAGGAGCTGATATAGATATCGTAAGAAGATTAGTCTTCATACTGCCTTTTATTTTCTTCTATGCATACTCATCCATTTGGTTCTTAAGGCACTTGAGAAAGAAAGACGTACTTAATAAAAGCTTACTTATAACCATACTAGTAGGGCTATCTATCTTAGTTATCTCTGTATGGCCAATAGATAGCGTATATTCAATATTATTTTCTGCCGTAGTTTATTACATCCTTCTTAACGTAGCTTTGGAGAATCGAAAAAAGATCCCTACTGGATACTGGGTAGAGTACGGGATTCTAATAGTCCTAACTGTAATAGTACTGTTCACCACCGCCTTCTGGGGAATCAACGGAAGCATTATCTAGTAATGTTTTAGACCTTGGGTCGGACAGAAATAACCTCTTACTAAATATAAGGTGCATTATACTCAGTAACCTTTCGCCCTTTTCTCACCTACTCTCGAGCCATTTTTAAGCAACCCCACTACTTCGTCATCCCGCACTTGTTGCGGGACTGATTCAATTCTTTTTATTAATTATTCAATTTTTCGATCTATTCTACTTTTCGTTCAAAATTCTCTATTTTGTACTGTTGACTAGTTATTATCCTTACTGGATTTACGTATCAGCTCTGCTCTGCCTTTGATGCGATTAGCCCATAAGGGTATTCGAGGTATACAAGTAGAGAAGTTGAGCGTTTTATTGAATCTTAGTTCTTTAAATCTTTGGATCTTTGCGGTGAGCAATTGTATAGGCAAGGATCGAGTTTAAATGCGTTTTAAGGGCGGTTAGTGATATAAGCTGAGTATTTGTACCTCCAAGAAAAATCCCTAAGTTCCAATTTCTAATATCTAGAACGAAATCACAAATTTCAAATCTGAAATCTGAAAAAATTGTTAAACGGAAATTATTTTTTCTAGGAGTTGTGTTTCTTTGATAAATTTTTTTGGGATGTGAAGGAAGTCGAAATATATTTTTTCTTTTAAAGTTTCTGGAAGTTTTGAAATGTATTCGCATATTTTATAACTTAATAAGTTGCAATAACTATTTCTCATTCCAGTATAAGTAAATTGGTATGCAGGTTTTCCTGCACAGAAGACTATTGTTGTTAAGAACGTCATCCTTGCGTAAGCGAGGATCCCGATCTAGAGCGATTAGGTAAGAGATGCTCGCTTTCGCCTGTCTACCGGCAGGCTCGCAAGCATGACGTTCTAGAACTGAATGTGGATAACTCAATAGAGGGATAGAGGGGAGAAAGCTTAGAAAAAGCACCTCTGCTTAAAGAACTGCCTTTTAGAAATACAAGTAACTTTTTCATTACTACTTGTTAGTCCTTGAGCTTTAGAACAGATAACGAGTTCAGTGTCTTAAATTTTGCTTTACCATTTATTATTGAATACGAGTTCACTCCCCATAAGTACTTTACATTCTTTTCTAAGTTCAAGCTCGCAAGATCGATAGTTGCCTGACAGGTTTTTTTTGTATCACTACATTTTATCAACTCATCTGTTGCTACCACAAACCTTTTTGAATAGATTATTGACCCAGCTTTGTTAGTGATAAACACTTCCATCTCCTGTGGCATGATTTGTTGGATTTTTTGTGGGATCCATTTAAACGTATTCAAAGTGGTGATATTCAGTGCTTCAGGTAAAGTATTGTAAGTACCAGCCGGGAAAATTCCTTGTACTTTTAGCTTTGAAGATACCCTCATCATATCTAGACTAATAATTCCTAGACCTACAGGAGCTACGTTCCCAGCGAAGTTAATATGTCCATCAGTTCGAATAATCGTCTCTACTTGGTACGATCTAAGATTGTTCTGTGAATATAAAAACTTAGCTATAATTGCTGCAGCATATGGAGAAGAAAATGATGTTCCAGAGCCTGAAGATATTTTTGAAGTACCTGGCCTAATTATCTTTACATTTAGCCCTGGTGCAGCAACATCTACAGTGTTTCCATAGTTTGAAAATTTTGATCTCCCTGCTTCCAATGAGTCAATTGAACCCACGCTAACTACATGCTTCAATGCTGCGGGATAGTAAGGCGAAGAACTGTTATTGTTACCCGAGGCAGCTACGAAAACAGTACCTTTCTCTCTATGATATTTTTGAATTAATTGCTCTGTCGCGGTAGATTTTCCTGGTCCAGCGAAACTCATGTTAATTACATCTGCTCCGTTTCCTACAGCAAACTCGATGGCCTGATTAACATCCCAGCTGCTACAGTATTGATTGCAGACTTGAATTGGAATCACAACACATTCGTTTTGGCATAATCCACCATTATAATGCTCGGATGGATTTGAGTTAGCAACTATAACTCCGGTTACAGAGGTTCCATGGCTAGTATCTCCTTGCTCAAGGTTTCCATCATCATTCGCAAAATCGTATCCTACGACTGCTCCATTCGATTTAAGTAATCGGGAAGAAATGCTTGGATGAGTTATGTTGATTGCAGTATCTAAAACAGCAACTCGAATCTTTCTCGTTGGAATTGCCCTCTCTTCTGGCTCGTCTGCCTCCTGTCTTATATTAACAAAAACTGAGTTATCGTCATCTTCTGTACTTGTATCGACTGTGCTAAGTTCGAAGTAGGTATTCGCTTCTAATGATTTTACTGAAGGTCTTTGTCTTATCGTATCTGAGAATCTTGTATGTTCTGATACATTTTGACTTCCATACTTTACGATTGTATCGTTGTCTGTAACTCCGAAACCTCGAGCAGCTGTGTTATTCAAGGTTATTTTGTAAAAGTTGCTGTTAGGCAACTGCTCTACTTCATAGCTTGATAACTCCTGAGGAGATAGTACATCAGAAATACTCTTGCCTGATTGGACTTCAATAATAAATTCAGACGGATTGACTAGGGCTTGAGGGTCAATTGCTGTAGCGTAAACTTTATTATCGACTATAAGGAAACTTGACGAAAAAGATACGATTGAGATTAGAATTGATAAAGCTAGTGTTGCTATTTTCATGGATGAAGTATAAATTGTAAACAATTAATTTGCAAATAATTAGAGATTACTTCTCTACTGCAACCCAGTTAAATACCACATCAACAACTGCAGGTTCTGCAATGATTATTCTAAATCCAGTTTCTGTTACCTCAGATATTGCATATCCAGATAAGTAATCAATTGGAGTTAGTGTAATTATTGGTGCTTCTGCAAATGCTTGTGCAAACGTCACCTCAACGAAACTAGTGTCTATTAATATTGTTGCAGTATCTTTTAGTGTGCCATTTTCAATTGCAGTTACTCTTGCAGATAGTGCATCAATTTGTGGTTGGTAGTTTACTCCTCCTGTTGCCCCTTCTACTGCTGCCAATCTTAAATCAAGAGCAGCTACACTAGTTTCTAACCCAGCTACTCTTGTTTCTAGTGCTGTGTATAAACTCATTTGGTCAGCATCTGCAGTAGCTAGAGTTAATAACTCTGTTGCGTGCGTGTTTACAACATCGCCTAGATCAGCTAGAGAAACGTTTTGTGAATCTACTGTTAATCCAATGGTTTCAAGAATAACTTCGTTGTCATCTACTTTAGTATTAAGTTCCTGAACAGCCTTCATTGTTAATGGTAGTAGTCTAGTTGTTGAAATACTGTAGTATCCAGTATCTTCTAGATAAACAGCTGAAGGGAAAGCTTCAAGCAAGTTTTGTGCAATAAATCCTGTTTGTAAATCTCCGGCTGTTTCTACTTTGCCTTCTGATTCAACTCTTCTGAAATCAGAAATTACTATACCCATTAATGATTGTAGTCCTTCCATTGCTGTAGGAGCAATGTCTGTCTTTAATCTTTCGTCTGAAGTTCCTCCAAATTCTAATGTTCCAGCATTAGATCTGATTGATTGAATTGCTGTTCCATCTCCATCAACAATATCTATGAATCTACAAATACCAGTTGTAGAACAGTTGTCCGAGTTTGCTTGTATTCGAATACCTCTTGCGTCGTCTGAGTTACCATCTACATCGATTCGTAATCCAAATTGTCTAGTTCCTGCAAGTGCATTTCTAAATACCGATACTTGCGATGTAGCATCGAAAACTGTATTAACACCTAAGCTTCCGTGAGCAGCAAATGTTGCGCTTGTTGATCGCCTAACTCTATCGTCTTGCGTCACGTAAATGTATTTGGCGTTTGGACTCATGGAAATGTATTTATTGTTAGAAGAATCGAATAAGATATCACCTATTGGCGCCCATGTCACACCGTGATCAGTCGAAAGGAATACATCGTTACCAGGCACATTTAGTCTTATAGTTGCCATTTGGATACGTCCATCGGAGCTCATATCAACCGACGCCCATAATCTAGCCACATCTCTTGCAGTCCATGTTAGTCCGTAATCAGACGAAGTGTACAATTGGTCTGAAGCTCCAACAGCAGTTGTTTGGTATTGTCCATTTGATGAAATTGCCATTGTTTCGTCCCAGCTTTTTACGGGACCTACAGCCGTCCAATTTACGCCGTAATCTGATGAACGGTATAGTTGACCTCCTACTGATCCAGCAGTTTGGTGTTTACCATCAGACGACATTCCTATTGAGTTCCAGCTTAATGAAGGACCTCTCTGAGTCCATGTCACTCCGTAATCGGAAGAAGTATAGATGAATCCTGCTGTAGCGTTTCCTATTACCGCAGTCATATACTTACCATCTGCAGAGATTGCCACCTCATCCCAAACTCTTACAGCGTCTCTAGCAATCCATGTTACTCCATAGTCTGAAGAGGTGTAAAGATTTGTACTAGAGCCCGAAGCCACTTGATATTGTCCTGATTTGGAAATCGCAATATCTGTCCAGCCTCGAGCAGCATCTCTTAATGTAAACGTATTACCGTAGTCAGAAGATACCCTAAGCTGTTCTGCTGAAATAGCGATTGAAACGTATTGACCGCTAGCAGACACATCGACATCTCGGTAGTTACCAGTAAATACTAAAGCCCCTTCCCAATGCTGACCTATAGAACCTGGATCTACCTCGAATGAATCTTGTTGAACAATATTTGATCCATAAAGCGCTCCACCATCAGTCTGAACCACAAGATTGTTATTTATCGAAGCATCGTTGAACACATCTAACGATCTTCCTGGTGTATCGTACTGAACTCCAACATTTCCTGCGTTATCAATTATAAAAGGTGTAGTATCGCCTGCCACATCATTTACTCTCATGCTAGTTCCTGTTCCTTGATTCGATATAAAGAATGCTCTCGCTGCGGAAGCTGGACCAGAAATTACAAGTTCTAGTATATCGCCTGTATTAGCAGCATTATTTCCTGTAAGTGCGATTCTGTGTAAATCTCCAGTAAATGCTGTAGCTGTACTTGTTATGTCGAATCCTCTTCCACTAGTTAATGAATCAGCTATTTGAGTGTATCCAGTTGTAGTTGTACCTGGGAATGTTTGAGTGATCGCTCCGACTGCGTCTATTGATAATCTTGTTGTTCCACTTGTTTCAAAAGCTAATCCAAATGCATCGTTTGTTCCTAATACTCCACCTGCTCCAAAAGTGTTTCCGTTCTGATAAAAACATGCAGTAATTGCACAGTTAGCAAGTAAATCTACATTGACTGTTGCAGTTCTAAAGTTTAAGTTAGTACCATTCCACCATAAATCGCCACTGTTAGGAGCTGCTGGGTTAACACCTACACTACTCACGATTCTGAGTGACGATTGTGCTGCAGTTGCTGCTTGAATGCTCAAAAGTGCTGTAGGATTGTTTAATCCGATACCTATTCTACTTGTACTTGCATCTACAAAGAATAAGTTAGCATCTGTATCTCCTTCGATTCTTAGGTCATCATCTTCACCTGCTTCGTTGAATACTAATGTTCCTACACCTGCTGTGTCGAATGAAATGTCGTAATCATCTGCTGATGTTCCAATATTTAATGTGGCTGGGCCTAAGTATAAGTCTCTGAATCTGTTTGTATTTGAACCTAGGTCATAAGTATCATCCACGTTTGGTGTTAAGTGACCTGAAGTATCTAATGTTAATCTTGTAGTTCCATCTGTCTCAAATGCAAGTCCAAAAGTGTCGTTTGTTCCCAGAACTGCTAAGGCTCCAAATGAATCTCCGTTTTGATGGAAACATGTTGTACATGCACCGCCAGCTAATAAGTCATGTGTAGTAGTACCGTCATCAAAGTATAAGTTAGTACCATTGAACCATAAGTCACCAGCATTAGGAGCAGTTACATCTACAGCGGCACTAGGACTAAGATTTAGTTGTGCAGTTGTAGTTGTATTCGCTCCGATATCTAACCAAGAAGCGCTGTTAGCAGCTGTTCCGATTCCAGTAGTACCACTTACTGTAAGGTCTTGATTTACAGTTACATCTCCAGCATTACTTATAGATACTTGAGTTGCGCCATTAGTTTCGAAGTTGAAACCAAAGTTATCATTAGTTCCGATTGTCATCGCTGCTCCAAAAGTATTTCCACCTTGAAGAATTACATTTGATAGGTCAACTCCATTGATTAATCCAGAACAATCTAAGTCTCCAGTAGTTGCATCAATAGTACAACCTGTTGAAGCGTCTCCTCCACCTAAGTTGAT
>CAZYSE010000015.1:0-1242 GCA_964650085.1 uncultured Candidatus Saccharibacteria bacterium
CCATCGTTACTGAGAAGTCTTGAAAGAAACTCCTTTCATTGAGTGACTAGGATGACAAGAGGGGAAAGGTTGCGTAGCAACAAGGGGAGTTATGTAAAGTAAGCGTTGTGCGAGTTCAAATCTCCGTATTTGAACTCTCTAAACGTTGTAAGGTTCAGGTGCGGAGACCTGAACCCACAAGTAAATTGTTATTTACTTACATCCGAAATCTTATTTCCAGTAATAATCGCCTCTCTAATTTGAGCCGAAATATCAGATATCGCTCCTGGAGAGTGAGGTAGTAGTATCGTGTTTGTATTTCCAGATTGACCCATTTCCTTCAAAGTATCAAAATACTGAGTGATTAAAACCAAGTTCATAACATCTTGGGCGGTTGAGTCCTGAATACTATTTTTGAAGTCTTCGACAGATTCTTTTAGTCCTTCGATAATCGCTTTTCTTTGATCTGCAATACCTTTTCCTTGCAATGCTTTAGACTGTGCTTCAGCTTCTGCAGATTTAACTCTAAGAATTCTATCTGCTTCTCCTTTTTCATTTGCAGCAACTCTCATTCTTTGCGCTGCGTTGATCTCGTTCATCGCTTCTTTAACTTTAGCGTCTGGTTCGATATCAGTTACTAGAGCGTTCATAATTGCAAAACCGAATCCGTTCATTGTTTCGTTTAGTTCTTCCTTTACTGCAATAGCAATTTCATCTTTCTTCTCGAATAAATCGTCTAGGTTAATGGAAGGAACTCTTGCTCTTACAACATCGAAGACGTATGAGTTGATTTGTCTTTCAGGGTTGTTCAATCTGTAATATGCATCGTAAACTTTTTCTGCTAATACAAAATATTGAACAGATATAATTACGTTAACAAAAACGTTATCTTTAGTCTTAGTTTCTGCCTTCATATCTAATTGCATAACTCTCAATGAAAGCTTGCCTGCAACTTTTTGAACGAAAGGAATCTTGAAGTGTAGACCTGGATTAGCTATGTAAGAAAACTTTCCAAAAGTTTCAATAATAAAAACGCTTTGTTGTTCAACTATAAAGAAAGTCGAAAAGAAAATGACTATCAATAAGGGAACTAAGCAGAATAAACAAAAAATGAAGAAGATTTCCATTAGTTTAAAGTAATATGTAATTCAAAATAATTTTAACACAACGGGAAGAAGCTCGAAGCACGAAATCCGAAGTCCGAAAACCTAAAGATCAAAGGCTAAAAAAGGTGAGATTTGCTTTTTACCACATGATCTTCTA
>CAZYSE010000015.1:1252-12289 GCA_964650085.1 uncultured Candidatus Saccharibacteria bacterium
AATTGTAGTTTCGGGATGGCCAGGATGTGGAGGGACAACGCTAGCACTGCTTCTTGCGACTGTATACAAGTTAAGACTAGTTCGTGGCTCAGAAACTTTTAGAATGATTTTGAAAGCAATGAACTACTCCGAAACTGGAGAAGACATACTGAAGGCGGAAAGTATTGTTCAGCCATTCTACGGCCCTTTATATGATAAGTTTATCTCCGATCTATTTAAAGAAAGCAACGAAAATATTATTGCAGATAGCGATATAGCTGGATTCTTTATACCGGATCAAGATAATTTGTTTAAAATTTTCTTAAAAGGTAACGACGAATCCCGAAGAAAACATTTTATTACCGATGGCAGAGAAGAGGATATTGAATTTCAAAAACAGAGGGATAACGATTTAAGAGAATCTTACAAAAAGTTTGGTGCAGATATTTTTGATTTAGAAGAAATAAACAAAAACTATAATATTGTCTTTGATAATTCCGAAACTTTAATTGCCGGACAGCTTTTCCAAATCACTACTAGGATCTTACCGATTCTTACGGAAGAACAGGCTGAAACAATCGAGCGTGATTACTGGGCAAGAGGAAAAGCAGCTCTGATAAAAGATCTAGAGGATAGTAATTTACTGATGAAGGGTGATGAGATTTTGAAGGCGATTGCTGGAAAATATACAGCTGAGATTGAGCAGTTTCCTGAGGATCTTAAGGTTGCGATTCAAACTTTAGTTCTCTAGTATCCCTCCAGGACTTAGAAGTAACCTCGGACCGAATACCAAGGTATAAACTCCCCACCCGATAAATCGTGGTCCCCTCTTATCCTTCGAGAGCCTCAGGATGACAAGAGGGGAAAGATTGCGTAGCAATCAGGGGAGTTGTGCAAAGGTTAGCTTTACGTGGAGTGTTTTCAAGCCTATTCCACAGATTCAAACTTTAGTTCTCTAGCTCTCTTTCTCTTTACTACAAAAAGTAGCACAAAGATAATCACCCCACCGGATATTAGAAGAACTGGTTTTAAGATTTCTGCTAAAGCATTGTTAGAAGCAACTACATTATCTTGATCAAAGTTTAGTTCAAGGATTGTCCCATTATCAAGTTCAACTTTCAAAGTTCCTACAGACTTAGTAATTGGTATCAAATTTACACCAGGAATAATTACTCGATCCAATCCTCCGACTGAAATGTTAATATCCCCATTTAAGCTTACGTTTCTGATAGATAGAATCGAATTCGTATTATTCGTGATTTGAATTAAATTGGAAGAAGTATCTACAATTGTTACATCGCCAGCGTTTGCTACCTCTGTGGTGGCTATAGGCTCAATTCTGACTACTTCAGGAGTATCTGCGCGAACACCTAAAACTAAATCATCGGTATTGTCGGTTATTGTTCCCATAACAACTTTTACAGGATTATCGTTATTTAAAAATTGCTTCGAAAACATATCAATTTCCCCAATTTCAGAAACTATCCAAGCTATAGGGAAATTTATTTCAAATGGTTCCAAGATGTATCCATACCGAACATCGGTTTTGATTCCAGCATTGTTTAGAACCTCACTTACTACCAAAGCTGCATCGAAACTATTAACAGCTTCTGATCCGTCCACCATTTCCCACAACCTTTCGCTGGATATTTTAAAACCTCTGTTTAGAGTTAAATTGGTTTTTAAGTATTCAACAATTGCTACTAAATCTCTAGATTCTGCAACTTCAGATAGTTCTTTATAAAAAGTTGAATCAGCATTTGAGTTTATTAATTTAGATCCATAAATTTCTGGATTTTCTGCGCCTTGTATATCCACTTCAGCTTCAATAACAACTTCTCCTGATTTAGCAACTCCAAAAGTATTACCTGACTTATCTCTAAGCCCGGCCACAACTCCGCTCAAACTTTTATATTTGATAGCTTGTCCCCTAAGCTGAGAAGGTAAATTGATTAGAAAGTCCCTGTTCTCTTCTCCAAGTAGGGTGTACTTAAGCCTAAAACTATATGAATTGCTTAGTCGCCAAACAACTTCCATATCTTCGGAAGAAACGAAAGTAGTAATCTTTTTTGTTTGTGACTCTATTGTATTTCCACCAACACTTTTGGAAAAATTAGCGTTTCCATAGGTAGAAGGAAAGCTTATTGTGTAATAAACGTCCTGCCCAGTAACCGGATTAATAATATTGGTTTTATGATTTCCGTTAACATCTACTTCTAATGCGCCAACAGTTAAGTTGACGTAAACAGAGTTTCTAGACATATATTCTAGAGGTCGAGAAAAATTTATTTGAATGCTGTTGTATTCCCCCGGAATTACTTGATAGTTTTGAAGATCATTTGTGGTAACGTTTAAAGCGGAGTATTCCTTGAATGGAATAGAGAAGACAAACGAGGTTATGTATTTGTTAGGTTCCGAATTCTCAATATCAAAATTTAATGAATAAGACAAAGAACCATCTTCGTAAACTTCGTAGTTAGCTCGAACCGAGCCATCCACCACATCGCCCTTAGCTTCAATAATGCCCGCAGGTAGTAATAAAAAGCATGCAAAGATGCTAAAATGTAAGACGTATTTAGTAAATTCAAAGTGGCGCATAATTTCAAAAAAAGATATGGACAGAACTTCTTAAAAAATACCAGATTTGCCTGGAGATTGGTAGAAGCATCTGATCCACAAGAGGGAGACAACTACATAGAAATCGGTCCTGGAGATGGAAACATCACCCAACTGCTTCTTGAAAGTCGTGTAAATGTTACTTCAATAGAAGTCGACTATGACCTTATCCCTAAGCTGATCAAACGATTCGACATTGATGCTACGTCGCCTTTACAACTTGTGCATAAAGACATTCTACAGATAGATGCAGAATTCTACAAAAGATTCGAAGGTAAATCCGTTAAAGTAATTGGTTCGCTGCCATACAATATTTCTAAGAAAATCATCAATAAGTTATTAACTGACCACGAAAACGGTTTAGTTAATATCCAAAGCATGACCTTTATTGTTCAAGAAGAAGTTTCTCAGGATATTGTAGCTGCACCGCCAAAGGGTAATTTCTTTAGTACTTTGATGCATTTAAGATCAAAAGTTAGAAAATTCGAAAGTATTCCAGCAAGACATTTCTTCCCAGTTCCTAAAGTGAACGGAGGAATCTTACAAATTAGTCCAATGAACAACGGTTTTAGTCAAGAATTGATTAAATTTATAAAGAACGCGTTTTCTTCTCCTCGAAAACAAATGGTCGGAAACTTGGCAAACTCTAAAAAATGGTCAAGTGAACAAATTAAACAGGCTATGAGAGAGCTTGGAATTAGCGAAACTGCAAGAGCTCAGGAAGTTTTGATTGAACAATGGAGAGAGTTATATACTAAGCTGGGTAAAGGAGTGAAGACTGTAGCGGATGATGTGGAAGTAGAAATAGAGGGATAGGGCTGAAAAATTCAAATTTGAAGAAAGAAGATCGAAATCTGAACACTGTAACTGTAAACGTAGATGTCATGGTGAGGCACCGCCACAAAGTGGTCCCTTTGGGAAACCATACATCGGTCGTGTCCAGAATCTGAAAAAACTACTCACTACTCAAAGCACATAGCCCAAAGCTCAATTAGTACACAAATTTCTCATCATCGCCGCTCTTCTCCTTATATATCGTATTCACAATCACATCGCCCTTCTTTTTGCTCTGTTTTTGTTCCTCGTCAACAAGATTGGAAGCAAATTTAACTCTGTTTTGTAGTTCAGCACGTTTCTTCTGGTAGGACGAGAACGCAAATACAGCAAGTAGAATGACTCCCACTAATATCAACGCAACGTACTCAAATTTAAGGTCACTCAAAAGAATAATAATTCCGGCAACAACAGCCATAATTGCTCCCTCAATCAATACCACAAGCTTTTTCGAGTAACCGCTAGCTAATAATCTGTGATGAAAATGGTTGTATCCACTTACTCCAAAGATCTTCCAAGGTTTACTTCTCAGCTCTGGATGATCTCTCAATCGAGTGTAAATTACGAAAAGTCCATCCAATATAGGTAGCGCGAGTATTAAAAGGGTTGCCGACCAACGTGCTCCTCCAAGAATTGCGAATATTGACAAGAGATAGCCGTTCAAATAGTCACCTATAGAACCGTACATTATCTTGCCAGGGTTGTAATTGAATGGCAGAACTCCTAGAACTGCTCCTAAATGAACTGCAATTAGTCCAGCTAATGGCAAATTATTAGTTGCTGTAATCAAAATCAACAATGTCACAAGGGCGATACTTGTAACTGTTGCGTTTAGTGCGTCTACACCTCCAACCCAGTTGATAACATTTATAAGTCCTACAATCCAAATTACGGTTAGAATCGCCGCTGGGAAAATTAAACTAAAGTTAAAATCTCCAATTGCTATCATTATATTGAACCATTGGAAATCAATTTGCATTCCAAACAATGAAATTGAGTTGATTGATATTCCAGAAACTACCACGCAAAATGCTGCTAGAAACTGAAGCCCTAACTGCGCAGGAGCAGATATTTCGAACATATCGTCCATAAACCCAAGAACGATAATTATTCCAAGTCCGATGAATATCCCAACGTAATTAGAGATTGATGAATAATTTGTCGAAGTTAGCAGGAAGAATATGAGCATCAATGACATTGAGATAACCATTGCCAGTCCACCTAATTTGGGATAAGGGTAAGAGTGAACGCGAGAAGTTAGCCCTCTCTCGGTTCTACTTCTTAAAGACGCTGGCAAATCAATAGCTCCAATTTTCTTTGCTAATCTTCCAACTAGGGGCGTTATCAAAAATGTGATAGCGAAAGATACTAAAATCAGTAGAGATAAGTTTGAAAGGTTTTGAATTAATACTTCGTTCATTTATAAAACAAGGCTGAAAATTTGAATTGCGCTGATCAAAATTAAAATATTGAACAAAGATACCATGCTCAAAGCAATAACTGCTAATCTTCTGTCTATAAAACTGACTCGAATACAGTAGAATATTACTGAGATTTCTACAGCTAGAATTAGAAAAGG
Source organism: uncultured Candidatus Saccharibacteria bacterium (assembly GCA_964650085.1). Lineage (GTDB taxonomy): Bacteria > Patescibacteriota > Dojkabacteria > J137 > J137 > KLAP211. The sequence continues at coordinate 6,261 of CAZYSE010000015.1, forward strand.
TACAGCAATTATCAAGAATTTATCAATTTGAATCCAGATTTTCTCGATGTAGTTGTAAATCAGGGGTAGTTTATCAGGCAGTTCACCAATTTTTAGCAAAGAAAAAACGAAGATTCCAGCATTTGTCAGGATAGATGACACTACAGCCATTACAAACGCAAATGTTCTAGAGACGGGATAGTATTCTATTTGCCCAATTAGCTTGTTGATTGGCCTTCTATTGCCGAAATCAAAGCCGATTTGTCCAGGTAAAACCACGTTTTGTAGCTCGAAGTTGTCTTCTTCTAAATTCATAATGATTATTAATCCAAAAAGCTGTCTATTAATGTAGTACGTTGAATCACTTCTTCCTCTGTGCTTACTCGTGCTTTTTGAGTTACTTTATTTTAGCTTATACAATTAGAAATAGCCAATCCCTTGTGATATAATTCGATGTTTAAGTTTTAGAAAACACTTATGTCACAATCAGATTTTATATCAGCAATTAGACAAATTGCGGCGGAAAGAAAAATTGATGCTGATGAGATCATTAATGCAGTTAAAGAGGCTGTAGCTTCTACATACAAAGCAGAATACGGTTTTGGCGATCAAGAGAAGTTAAAGGTTGAAATTAATCCAGAGGAAGGAAATATCCAAGTTTTTGCTGAAAAAGAGGTTGTTTCGAAGATTGAAGACGAAAGTATCGAAATTACGCTTGAAAATGCAAAGAAAACAGACAAAACCCTAAAACTAGGTGATTTTGTGTTGGTTGATATCACTCCAAAAGGAGATTTCGGAAGAATCGCTGCTCAAACAGCAAGACAGATCATTGTTCAGAGATTAAGAGAAGCAGAGAAAGACGCAGCTATCAGACAAGTTCAAGACAAAGTTGGAGAAGTTGTTACTGTATTTGTTCAAAAAGTTACACAAACTGGAGACGTTATCTGCGAAATCAACAGAGCAAAGGCAGTTATGCCAAAAGAAGAGAAAATCAACGGAGAATTCTACAAACTAGGAAGCAATATCAAAGTTTTATTGAAGGAAATTGTTGAAGAAGAAAATGGTAACAAATACTTATTGGTTTCCAGAGCTGATCCTGAATTCCTACACGGATTGTTCAAGATGGAAGTTCCAGAAATTGAATCAGGAACTGTTGAAATTGTAAGTATTGCAAGAGAGCCTGGATCTAGATCAAAAGTTGCTGTTAGATCTTTAGCTCAAGGTGTAGACCCAATCGGATCTTGCGTTGGACAAAAGGGAATCAGAATTAATGCTATCTCAAATGAACTTAAGGCAGGAGCATTCGAAGAAAAAATCGACATTATTCCTTACCACGAAGACAGAGATAGATTCTTAATGAGCTCAATTAGTCCTGCAGAAGCTATCGAAGTAAAGATTGTAGACGAAGAACAAAAATTAGCGATAATTGTTGTTCCAGATAACAAGGAGTCTTTAGCAATTGGAAGAGACGGTCAAAATGTAAGACTAGCTTCAAAACTAACAGGTTGGAGTATCGAAATTAAGGGTGAAAGTGAGGCAGCAGGAAGAGAAAAACCAGCTCCAGAAGTAGCGGCACCTGAGGTAAGTGAAGTTGTTGAGGAAGAAAAAGCAGCTTAAAGAAAAGCTAAAAGGTTTAAAGGCTAAAAAACTTAGGACTCCCGAAAGGGAGTTTTTTGATATGTATTAGTTCCTTTTATAGAAGATATTCGCTAAAGACAATATTGTCGTAGTCATTATTAGAATAACACCTAAATTCCCAATTCCATTATTCATTATAAATATTAGGTTTAAAGCAAGGTATAGAACCAATGCAGACAAAACAACGTATCTTTTATCAAGTTTAATCTTCAAAAGAATGAGTAAAGATGCAGCAATCATAATCAAGTTGCTAGCTATTCGAAGAGGCTCAGGTTGGTTAATAGCAATGTGTAGGACTATATCGAATATATTCACTAGGACTAGAGCTGATATAAGAGCTTTTATCATAAGTTACGATTAAGAGTTAATAATGTAATGATAAGGAATTAACTATTGCATGGCAAGTTTAAGATATGTAGAACTGGGTTTTGGCCTTCATTTAGAGACGCAATTACGCTATAATTCAAAGGAAAAAGTGGGTTTTTAGCTTCTAGCTTTAAACCTTTGAGCTTTTTCAGTTTTGGCCTCGTCGTCTAACGGTTAGGACGCTAGATTCTCAATCTGGCAATCGGAGTTCGATTCTCCGCGAGGTCATTTTAACTTTTCCTTCATTCCCCGATCTTCAACACTACATTCCCCCTCCTATGCTTCTTCTCAATCAACTCATGGGCTTTTTCTACATCTTTCATCTCAAACTCACTATCGATAATCGGTTTAAAATCCCCACTTTCTATAAGTTTAGTCATATATTCTAAATTAGCGGGGGTCTGCATTAATCCTGTTGCTGCGAATGCTGCTTTCTTGTTTCCAAACATCATTGTTCTTAACGTTGAAAATGCAACACCAAAAGTTGGTACTGTCGCTAAAAACATTCCTTTTTCTGTCAAGGATTTCTTCGCTTCTCCGAAAGAGCTTTTTCCTACTACATCAAAAATAAAGTCATACTTTTCACCATTGTTCAAAAAGTCTTCTACTTCATAATTTATAACTTTGTCCGCTCCAATGGATTTTACAAACTCTGTGTTTTCTTTACTACAAACCGCAGTAACTTTTGCTCCATAATATTTTGCTAGTTGAACAGCAGAACTCCCTACATTTCCAGTAGCACCGTTTACTAAAATTGATTGTCCTTTTTTAATCTTTGCAATATCTCGTAAGAAAACAAGCGCAGTTAGTCCGCCGTCCGTAACCGAAGTAGCTTCTGCAAAACTAACATTCTTAGGCATTTTCCCAACTACTTTATCTTCATTCACACAGAGATATTCAGCATTTGCTCCTGAGTCTGGACTCATCCCGTAAACTTCATCACCAACTTTAAATTTGGTTACTTTCTCACCAACGGATTCAACAACTCCTGCAAAATCGCTTCCAAAAATATTATTCGGTTTTGTTAAACCACTAAAGAATCGTACTATGAATGGTTTACCTGATCGCATTGCTGCATCAGTTGGAGTTACGGTCGAATAATGTACTTTAATTAAAATTTGATCTTCTTTTGGAGATGGCTTTTCTACATTTGCGATGTATAAAACTTCTGGATCGCCATACTTTTTTGCTCTTACTGCCTTCATTTTTACTTTTATAATAATTAATTATTTTTAATATTACTAAAATTGATTGTAAAGAAGATTCTACTAGATGTCAAGCAAACTATACATTGAGTGTGTTTTTGAGCAGCGTTGCTACAAATGATAGAATAGCTAATAAATATTTAAAAAGAATCGACAATGATCGACTTAATAACAAAACTCCAACACCTAGTCACTAAAAAAATCGATGGTAAAAATCTACACGGTATTGCTGTGAAGGTAGAAAAAGGAAATGGAGAAGTAATATTTAAAGGCTCTTCGGGTAATTTAGGTGTGGATACACAGTACTTTATTGCAAGTACGACTAAAATCTACATAACAGCTTTAATAATGAAGCTCGTAAGTGAGGATAAAATTTCCCTCGACGATACATTAGAAAAGTTTTTCTCGGATGCTATAGTTTCAAATCTTAACAACTTCCGAGGAACAGATTATTGTTCCGAAATCACAATCAGAAACTTGTTAGCACATACATCGGGAATCCCCGATTACTTTATGGGTAAGCTACCAGATGGCACAAGCCTCCTAGATAGTATTACTCAAGGTAAAGATCAAACATGGACTTTCGAAGATGCATTAACTATGGCTAAATCGCAGTCATCGGGTTTCAAACCAAATCAAAAGGGTAGAGCGTTATATTCCGACACAAACTTCCAAATCTTAGGTCGAATTGTAGAAATAGTAAGAGATTCTACTATTGCAGAAGTTTTGATGGATGAGATTTTTAAACCATTAGGTTTGGGGAGCACGTATTTATATGTTGATTCAGAAGATAAAAAACCATTGCCACTTTATTACAAAGACAAAACTTTGAATATTCCAAAAGCTATGACTTCGTTTAAAGCTGATGGTGGAATAGTTTCCACCTTGGACGATTGTATGAAATTTGTAAAAGCATTTTTTGATGGATCCATTTTTCCTAAATCATACTTGGAAGAAATGACAGTAGAATTTAATCGAATATTCTTTCCATTGCAGTATGGAGTTGGGCTTATGAAGTTTGATTTCCCATCAATATTTACCTTGTTCAGAAAGACACCAATTTTGTTAGGGCATTCTGGATTGAGTGGTGCGTTTTCTTACTATTCACCTCAGTTAGATTTATACATTTGCGGAACAGTCAATCAGATTGCTTACCCAAGTAATTCGTATCGAATGTTGGTTGAGGTTATGCAGATGCTTAAGAACAATTTATAATTGGATTAAACTCCAGTCCTACCTGTTATCGGGGTGTAAAATTTTGTATAATAGACAAAAATATGACAAGCCTCAAACAATTAGCCCAGTACTGCCGTGACTACATAGATTTGATCTCGCCTAGTTTGCTGTCGAGACAGGCAAAGCAGGTTGTAATTCCACAGGAGATACTGGATGCTACACCACTATATAAAGATGATGAAGGAATTGACTATGATTCTTTAGTATTACTACTCAAACTAGAACCTAAGCTCGAATTACTTGAAGCGTCCGAAGATTCAGAAGAAGCTGACGTGCAGCATGAGTTGAGCGAAGAAGATCAAAAAAAGCTTGAAATTGCACGTGTCTTGGATGACATTTACAGGAAGTACGAGACAAGCTCATATACAAAACAAGTATCATTAAGGTTCGGAAGAGTTAGCTTCTCTGCGCAATCTATAAATGATTCTGGCGACGAAGAGACTGAGGAAAAAAATGGCATTAAGCACGTTGAGCAGTATCTCTTCTCAGTACCAGTTACAATATCATTCCTTGATTCAGGTGGTGCGAGACATTACTCTCTGATAGTTGATGACTCAATGATCACAACACATGTAGGTTTCTTAAATGAGTTTCTACCGCAAGTTGATCGTGATGAGATATTTAAGTTCGTTGCGCAGAGTGAAGCAGACGAAAAGACTGCTATTCCAGTTGATCCAAGTTTTGTCGACGAGCTTTGGTCTAAGATCACCCACCTCCTACGAGAAAAAGGTGCAAACGAAATAATTGCTGAACCAGACATGGCAAGTGTTCTTGTGATACTACTACCAAAAGTAAACTATTTCTTGTCACAAGACCTATCAGGAATTATTGAACAAGCAGACGATGAATCACTTCTTGAAACTTCGTTAAGCGCATGGGTAAACGACCGGGATATGTCTATTAGTCAAGAAGCTGAAGATGACGGTGGACAAGAATTATTTTTTCCATTTCCTTACGACAAGTCACAGTTACAAGTTTTAGGTAAATTAGGAAACCGAGCAGCCGTAGTAGAAGGGCCTCCTGGCACAGGTAAGTCACAAACAATTGCTAATATCTTGAGTCATTTAGCAGCAACCGGAAAAAAAGTATTATTTGTAAGCCAAAAAGATCAAGCTATTCGAGGTGTTAAAGATAAGCTAAAAACACTCGAAATTCAGTACATGTATGGTTACTTACCAGATCGGTCATCTAGGCTGTATAGTGAGGAAGACGAGCGAGACAGTGCAGCAAATTCATTAAAGGGTATTGCACAGGCACTTTATTACCCAACAATTCCAACCGACCCTACACACGCACTTGTAAAGCTTCATGAATACAAGCCACAGTTTGACAACTCCATTGAGGGAGGTCGTAAATACTTTGATTTACATAACGAATGGAAGTCTCTAGATTCATACGAATTCGGTGATAGTTCTCCAAAGATCACTAGGAACTGGTATGAAGAAATTCAAAAGTTATACAGTGACATTCAAAATGTACAGTCTAAAATTACTGACCTGGAGCAAGAACATGAGTACCTGAATAAAAAGAGGACCGATGAAGAAGCTGCTCAAATGCAAGCTGTAGAAAGAAATGTGACGGTTGCCACTCAGTTCGCTCAAAAGA
>CAZYSE010000015.1:12299-19572 GCA_964650085.1 uncultured Candidatus Saccharibacteria bacterium
ATTTATCATGATTCCGATTTGCTTTGGGGGTTATCACATGCCGATGTCGCCAAAATGTTACTACGACTTCTTGATAGCTTTGAGAATCATGCTCCTGATCGTAAAACCAATTTCATCAAAATTAAGCTCAATAATTGGAAGCTGAGCAAAGAGTTGAATGTAGCAATTGATGCACTGCCGAGAGAGATGTATGAGTCGCTTCGGGAGATAGTATTTTCTGAAGATACGAAGACAAAACGCTTCATACAGCTTAAAGAAATTGCTGTATATTTTAGTGAGAAGGTTAAGTTAGATAAACTCATCACAGAGCACAAGATGCAAGCTGATGAGATCAGTCAGTTATTGTTGAAAAAATCAGAGGAACTTAATGAACTTCAATCTCTGCTTGCTAGTCTGAGCCAGAGACTTGAACAGATACAGCTTGCTGCCGAAGACATGGGGCGTATTGAAGCTTTAGTCGAGCAAAATGGTGAAAGTGTATTTGAATATGTTGCTAGGCGATGCGAATTAACAACTCAACTGAATAACTTCAAAATACTGAATCCGAATTTGATTAACGAAGAAATAATGCGGAAAAAAGCTACTTACAAATCACTTATCCGCGATTATCTAAAGAACCGATTATCACGACGTGTTGAAGAGTTTAAGCGAGTCAAGCACTATCGGGCATCGCTTGAAAGTATCGGTCGCAAATTAAGTAAGTCTAAAAAGGCTTATAAGACCTTTGATTCGTTGAAATCAAATCCAGATAACTTTGAAGTAATGTCGGGAATAATTCCAATTTGGATGATGGGCCTGGATGATGCTTCTAGAGTCTTGCCACTTGCGCAAAACATCTTCGATTATGTAATTATTGACGAAGCCTCACAATGCAACATCGCTTATGCATTACCAGCGATGTACAGAGCAAAGCACACAATACTCTTCGGAGATACCCTTCAAATGCGCGACACTACTACTGCATTCAAATCTAACGAACGCCTAAAAGCTCTTGCAAACAAGCATAAAATACCTGAAGACTTACAAATCAAAGCAAGTGAAGACTCGGTAAAATCCGTTATGGATATAGCCAAATTAGCGGGTTTCCAGACTACAGTATTAAGAAATCACTATCGTTCACCAATTGAACTTATTGGTTTCTCTAACGAAAATTTCTATGAACCTCGTGGTCGAAGACTGCAAGTTGTAAATGACGATATTCTAGCAACTGAAGAGGGTCGTGTGCTTACTAATCATTTGGTTGCGCTAAACTCAGCCGTAGAGCTATCTGAAAAGACAAATGTTACTGAGGCAGTTTATATTCGTGATGTACTGTTACCAAAAATAAAATCCGATCCAAGCACAGCCGATAAGTCAATTGCTATTTTGACGTTTTTCAATGAACAAGCTGAATTACTTCGCAGAGTAGTCACCGATGACAAAATTAAAATTGCAGTAATCGAGGGAATTCAGGGTGACGAACGTGACATTGTGATTTATTCGTTCGTAATAAAATCACCCCAGGAGAAATCTCGATACATTGCATTGACCGGTGAAAGTGGAGAAATTCGTAAAGAGATCAACGAAGGACGTGTAAATGTTGCATTTAGCCGTGCTAAATTACAGGTACACTGCGTAACTTCAATTGCACCTAATCACTGGCCTGAGGGTATCTGGATAAAGCGTTATCTGGAATATGTAGAAGAGCATGGTCGTGTACATCGTTTAACAAAGACTGAGCAACATTTTGACTCGAAGTTTGAAGAGGATGTATATGACTACCTGTTCAGTAAGTTGGATCCAAGTAAGCATACACTTACAACGCAGGTTGGAAGTTGTGGCTTTAAGATAGACTTAGTAGTCAGAAGTATTGAGACGGGCAAAAAACTTGCTATCGAATGTGATGGACCTACGCACTTTGAGATGGGTGATGGACAAGTCCGTGTTGCGAATGATTATGAGCGGCAGTTTGTACTTGAAACCGCAGGTTGGAGATTCTATCGAATCATATATTCAGAGTGGCTTGAAGAAGAGCATAAGCAAAAGCAAGAACTTTTCGACTACGTCGAACAATATATGAAACAAACTAAGTCAGTTAAAGAAGAAAATCCAGCTACTAATGAGCCTACCTATGTTCCAATATCAGTTGAAGTTCCAGCAGATTTTGTAGAAGCACTTAAAGCTAGTGCCGCAGCTCGGCCAACATCACGTTTTGGTCGTAAAGCACCTACCCAAAATAGCGATGAACACGTACCTAAGCTTGTTACAACAATTCCAGAACCTACATATGAACCGTTGCCAAGTGTAAATACGCAACCCGAAATCAAGAAAGCTACTGCTCCTAAGAAGCAAGTTCAAGCTAAGCCAAAAGCCAACGCGACTGCTAAAAAAAGTGAATTTTCTGTTGGAGATCGAGAGGTAAATCAAACTGAATTTGGTGATTATTTGAAGAGCAAAACTAATAAGAATATAGAGATACGCTACCAGTCTACGAGGGCAGGAAGTGCAAGATATATGCGAACCTTACATTTAGTAGATTTCGACAATACATATTTATTCGTGAAGTTAGATGATAGAGAATATCCAATTAAGTTTCGAAGAGATAGAGTAGTAGAGTTCAAGTAAATTGACCGGATTTTCTGAATTCTTCTGCTTTTATACTGCCATAAAGTCAACAATCAGATTAAACCCCAGTCCCAACAGCCTCGCTAATATTTTTGAAACCATCTTTCTTCAACAGCTTAACTAATCCGCGATTAATTTCGCCGATCAATTGCGGTCCTTCAAAAATCATTCCTGTAATTAATTGAAGCAAAGAAGCTCCAAGTTTAATCTTTTCATAAGCATCTTCAGCTGAAAATATTCCTCCAACACCGACAATCTTTAACTTTGTGCCGTAGTTTTTGTAAGTATAAGCAATTAACTTGTTACTCAACTCATAAGTTGGCTTACCACTAATTCCACCTTTAACATTTTCTGGAATAGGATCTTTAATCAGTTCGGAATTCTTATCCTTGTTCAGATTTCCGATAACAACGCCAGAAATGTTGTGAGACAAGCAAACCTTCACTAATTTATCGTATTCTTCAAGGTCTAGATTTATTGGCATTTTTACAAAAACTGGTTTGGAAATTTTCAATTCATCAACTTTGGAAAGAAGGTGCTCTAAAGTAGTTTCAGTCGTAAATGGTTCACCACCAAAAGTATTTGGGCAAGATATATTGATTGTGTAGTAATCCCCAACGTTGTTTTCTTGGACGTATTTTAAGCATTCAAAGTAATCCAGAATCCCACCTTCTTCGGTTGAAGTAGTTGTTGAGTTTGTTTTAGCAACCGAAATTCCCATTGCGGAACTGCTAGCTAAGGACTTTTTTATTCTTGCTACAATCGCTTTTACACCTTCATTTTTTAATCCATAATATACAACGAGTGCTTTGGATTTCTTCAATCTATATAATCGTGGCTTTGGATTTCCTTCGTAAGCGTTCAATGTAATGGATCCCAACTCAAAATGCCCAAATCCTAGACTGGGAAGAATGTTCACCAGCTTTGCGTTTTTATCGAAGCCTGCAGACAAACCAACAGGATTAACGAATTTTACTCCTAGGATATTTTGTTCAAGTGCAGAATTGTTAAAAGAGAATGTTTTGAATGTTAGAAATCTTAGAATTCGAAATCTACCGAGAAGAGTACCAGCGGAAGACATACGATCGTGAATAAATTCTGGATCGAAAAGAAAGAAAAACCTTTTTAGCAGGTGCTTATAAAGAAATTTGATAATAGTTGTTTGTACCATGTGGTGTGAGGAAATATATTTGGATTATACTCCTCAAAATGGCTTAGCTCAAACCCAATTCCACGCGTACACAATTGTCAAAACATTGAAGACTAGTCCAACAACAATCAAGAATCTATCATACCAACCTGGATAGCTAGGTAAACCAACGATATTGAACAAAAAGAAAAAGCCTCCCAATACTAAATTCAGAGTCCTGTTCAGTGGATTTTCCAAAACCAAAGTTAAGAAGACCATTATTATCGGAATTACCATAACCATTGACATTCCTAACCACGTAGCTTGGCTAAGCTTCTTTCCCATCACTTCACCGGGTTTAAAATCACCAGCAAATATTCTAAAAACATCTCCGAGTAGATACGTAAGCGCTAATACTATCCAAAGTACAATAAGAATAAGCTGAACTTTTTCCATAGGAATTTGTTAACTACCTAATACTAGCAAAAACTATTCTTGTTCGGAATATGTAAATACTTCCTCTATACTAACTCCAAAAGCTTGCGCTATCTTAAAAGCAAGCTCTAGAGAAGGGGAGTAATTACCTTTCTCTATGGCAATAATAGTTTGTCTAGTTACTGCTACTTTTTGTGCAAGTTCCTCTTGAGTCATTTCGTTATTCTCGAAACGAAACTTTCTGATTTTATTGTTTAAAATCTTTTTCTTCATATTAAAGTCCTCTTTTGTCTAAGTACATTTTAGAGAAAATAGTAGTCAACTCGCTAGTAAATCCGGTAATCCAAAGCAATCCAAAAAATATTGCAATCGAACCTCCAGTTGCAAGCGATGCTATAGCTATAATAAATCCTAGTAAAAACACGTAGTAACCTATTCTTTCTCCTTTTAACTCGATCATAGCATCTCTTTCGTCCACTAGAACAGTTTCTTCCTTATCATCGCCTGTAACAATTGCTCTACCTATGCTGTATAGAATGTAAATTACAATCTGAGTAACAATTCTAATTGGAATTAAAATTAAAATTGCTGTTGCCCAGAACTTAAGTTCTTCTGAAGTACTAAATGTTTCTGCTTGATACTTGCCTAGAATAAAAGCGATGTATGGGATAGTTACCACAAGTGTGGTTACTAAGGAGATAAAATTTTCCTTTTCTTGATGTGTCATAGAATATATAAATTAAATAATACTATGAATAGTAACTTAAACCATACACGATGTCAAGTGCAGTATACATATGATCTTTTGTACTTTGTTGGGTATAATTCTTAAATACTTATTACTTTATCCCGATGAAAGCAAAATCTTTCGCAGTCCAATCAGCAAATACGCCATTAAGTTATTTCGAGTTTGATAGAAGAGAACCAACGGATTTTGATGTAGAAGTTGAAATTAAATATTCAGGAATTTGCCATAGTGACATTCATACAGCCCGAGGGGATTGGGGTCATGTAGAGTATCCATGCGTTCCGGGGCATGAAATTACTGGGATCGTAAAACGTGTGGGTGCAAAAGTAACTCAATTTAAGCCAGGTGATAAAGTTGGAGTTGGCGTAATTGTAAATAGTTGTAACGAATGTGCAGCTTGTAAATCCGACTACGAACAATATTGTGAACAAGGACCAACATATACTTACAGTTCTAAAGATCCAATTGATGGTACGGAAACTAAGGGTGGGTATTCTGATCTAATTGTTACTTTAGAAAAATTTGTAGTTCACATTCCAGAAAATTTGGATCTTTCTAAAGCAGCACCCCTTCTTTGTGCTGGAATAACAATGTACTCTCCATTAAAACACTGGAATACCGGACCTGGTAAAAAGGTTGGAATTATTGGATTAGGAGGCTTGGGACATATGGGCGTTAAGTATGCGAAAGCAATGGGAGCAGAGGTGTTTGTAATTACAACATCACCAGAAAAAGCAGAAGCAGCAAAGAGTTTTGGAGCAGATGGAGTTATTGTATCCTCCGATGACAGCGCAATGGAAAGCTTAAAAAGAAAGTTTGACTTGTTAATCGATACAATTCCTGTTGAACATAATCTAGATAAGTACTTACCATTGCTTAATATAAACGGAACAATTGTACTTGTAGGACCAATAAATCCAATGCCTGGATTCCACGGAGGTGATCTAATCGATGGTCGAAAGTCCATTGCAGGTTCTGGAATTGGGAGTATGAAAGAAGTACGAGAAATGCTTGAATTCAGTGCTAAGCATAATATTTTGCCTGAAGTTGAAGTTATTAAGATTGAAGATGTAAACGAAGCCTGGGAGAAAATCTCTAACAAAGGCATCTCTCACAGATTTGTGATTGATTTATCAAAGTCATTTCTCAATTAATAGTAAGTCAACACAAACTAATTTAGTCGCAGTCTACTGAGATTCTTATTTTCTGTGGAATTTTGATTCTACTTAAACTCATGCAAATTTCCCCAAAAATAGATTTAGCATAGTATACTGGCTAAATTGTTTGAATGATTTATGCAAGATAATAAACGTATAGGAATTATTAATAGTCTTCGCGGAGTAGCGGTTTTAATGGTTATCTGGCAACATTTTCCATTTAGCATTATTCCAATACTGGACAAACTAAGAGCCAACGAAGCTACTAAATTGATTTTTGACGGGGGATTATGGGGAGCCGGAGGCGTAGCACTATTCTTTATACTTTCTGGTTTCGTACTATATAAACCGTACTTGTTAGGAGAAAGAGAATTTAATAGTTTTCAAGATATACTTAAATTCTACAAACATCGATTCCTACGATTATATCCATTACTAATAATTTTTCTTCTTGTCGCTGTCGTTTTTATTCATCACTTAGCAACCCCATATATCGAGAGTGCGCTATTGTCGGCTACCACGCTTTCTCAATATACAGTACATAACTTTTGGCCGCTTATTAACGGTGCACTCTGGACTCTAGCAATAGAAATTTGGTTTAGTTTAGTATTTCCATACATTGTAATTCTAATAAAGAAATTTGGTTTTAAGAACATCTTTATTGCAATATTGATAATTTCGCTAGTCTTAAGGTTATGGACAACTTCACAAGGATTTCAGGCGATATATGGAGATCCCGCAAGGAATAACTGGTTGGCAAGAGTAGACGATCTGTTAGTTGGAATGCTTATTGCTAAGATATACTTTAATAAACCTAAATTTCTAAAACATTTTAATGTATTCTACTTTGTACTTGGTGTATTCCTGTTTTGTGTAGCAACACTCATAAGCCAGCAAATTAAGACTTACCAGATGGGATATGTTAACTTTGCACTTTTAAATAACTATGTCCAAATATCATTTGCAATGATTACATTGTACTTACTTAATGAGGACAGATGGTTAAGCAAAATCCTAAACGTCTACCCATTACAATACATAGGAATAATGTGTTATTCCCTCTACATATGGCATATTCCCGTGATGAATGCAGTAATAGTGCCAAGTAACATTAAAACCATTTTGCTGTACCCAGTAGTGCTTCTTATACTTTCGTTTTTTAGTTACAATTACATAGAAATGCGAGGGAAATCAAAATAA
>CAZYSE010000016.1:0-6599 GCA_964650085.1 uncultured Candidatus Saccharibacteria bacterium
AACTCCTACAAGGCTTGTTGCAATAGATCGATAGTAAGCTCCTACTGTTGCTTCTTCTACATTGAAATATTCCACTTCAATCATTTTCATGTTGTTGGTTGTGATTGTTCCTGTTTTATCCAGACAAATTACATCGATATTCGCTAAATCTTCTATACTTCCTCCTTTTTGAATTAGAACGCCTTTTCTATATAATCGAATGATAGATATAGTGAAAGTTAAGGTGAATAAGAAAATTAATGTTTGAGGAATAATTAAACTAATTGCTGTTGTTAAAGAGAGTAGGGAACCAACTTGATTCTCGCCTAAACTGACGGAAGATGCATAAGTAATTGCACTTGTTAGAATAGAAGCGATTACTAAGAACAGAATCATTTTATCGCCGTTCTTTTGTAGTTGGCTTTTCTTTTCTTTATATTTAGTAGCTTCAGAACCTAATTTATTAAGATAGTTAGACTTTCCTACGTTTTCAGCAACATAAATACAACTTCCTGTAACTACAAAACTTGCGGATAAAACCTTATCTTTTGGTTCTTTTTGTAGGTAATTTGATTCTCCTGTAAGCATCGATTCATCAATCTGAAGGTAGTTCGAAGAAACGACTTCTCCGTCTGCAACTATGTTTTCGCCTTCTTTTACAAAAATATAGTCTCCTTTTACGATCTGATTTACTGGAATTTCTATTTTTTGAGAATCGCGAATAACTGTAGCAGTAATTTGAAATTGCGATTTTAGCTTGTCTAATGTTCTTTTGGCACGAATTTCATCTGCTGCGGAAATTATTGTGTTTATGAACACAAATACTATAAAGGCAAACACTTCTCGGAATAAACCGAATGCCACCAAAGCGACTAAAAGTGGAACAACCACTATGTTAATTATGCTGAAAATGTTTCGAAGAATGATCCTAAAGTAACTTGGAGTATAAGAATCAATAACTTGGTTTGAAAGGCCAAGCTTTTTTCTTTTCTGCACCTCAATTTGTGTTAGTCCCTGTATAGTTTCCATAGTTTGATAAAATCTGAAATTTGAAAACTTAAATCTGAAAAGTTTTTTCGATCTTCAGATTTCGATTTTCATGCTTCCTTGGTTAATGATATTTTCACTGCAATAGCCCAAAGTTACTGATACTCTAGTATTCCAGCCACTGCATTAATGTTATCATATCGAGAAGAACGAGGATATATAGTAAGTATTCACAGTCTTATCTTTTAATAGTATTTTATGAGCAATACAGCAAATCAAGAAATCACAGTTCGTGAAGGGGATTTGGAATCACGCAATGAAGCAGAAATCTTAGAACAAACTTTGTTGTCTGTAGCCATAGGGTTTTTAGAAAAATCTCATAGTTATAAGGATCAAGCACATAGAAACTTTGAAAAAGCTTTGATGGAAATGGAAAGTAATCATTTATATAAACTTTTAGAATTAACTCATCTTAACTACGCTGGCCATGCTAAGTATAGTGATTTGTTTGAAGTCGTTACTTCTGTAATGCGAGGTAGAATAGAAAGATAACCATCATATGTATAGAATTGAACAAACAATAAAAGAAGGAAAGCTTTTTTACACTATAGACCTTGTAGACGGAGTTCATATTATAGATGTATACGAGATGAACACGGAGGTGGCGGAGGAACTTTCTCCACGGATTGAAGGTGAATGGCAATTTGTTGTTCTTAATGTCAAAAATGAAAAGGTGTTGAACTACAAAGGTGATAACACTGTAGGTCAGTTAATTGGGGGAATGAAGGAACATGGATTCGACTCGTATTTTAGAGGAGAAACACCAGAATTTAGTATTTTGCGAGAGGGGGATCTTTCTTTAAAGTTTGATTTTAGAAATCCAAAACACAACCCACAACTTCATAAGTATAAATTGAGATCGACTATTAAGGAGTATTCAAAAGGAAAAAGAGTTTTGAACATGTTTCCAGGAATATCAGATTTGAGTGTTGTAGCTTTGAAAGGCGGAGCAACTCACGTTACTGAGTTTAAAAACTTTACGCTACAAGAACAATCAGACTTTCTTAAAAACTTAAATGATGCGGATTTCGAAAAAATTGAACAAACAGACGGCGATTTCGAAACGGCTCTCAAAAACCTCGAAGAACCTTATCAACGGTTTGAATTAATACTAGCAGACCTGAGCGTTCTAGAAAGATTCTTTCCAGAAGCTGCAAAGAGTTTTAAAGAAGGGCATAAAGATACAATTAGAAATCTTCAACATATGCAGTTAGAACCAAATGGAATTTTGATTTTAGTTTCGGATGATTTAGAGTTTCATTTGGATGGGTATATAAGGCCAGGGGCGGATAGATTAACGAAGTATTTGAGTGGAGCAGAGTATGGAGAACAGAAGCTCTTTCATGCTTATGCGTTTTATAAGTGAATTTAGTCTCTATACTTTTCATCGCCCAAACACCAAATACAATAAATAATATATACAGTAAATATGACAAAACAAAAAGGAGAGAAAGAGTTTTACAAAATTTTAGATAAGATTTCTAACAAAAGATACTCCGCAATGGACGCTGCTGTTGCGTTATTCGATGATCTTGTTGCCTCAAGCCCAAAAACAGACGTGCCTGAATACATATGGAGTGCTATCGGATTAGAACTTTATCTTTGCGGCAGAACAGAAACTGCTATAAATGCTATGCTTTTAGCTGTAAAAGAAGGTGAACAGCTTGAAGGAGAAGATCGCTCCCAGCTGTCTCCAATTTACGGAGACCTAGCAATGATGTACGAAGAAGATAAAAACTACACCGCTGCTTACGATGCAATGAAAAAGTCTTATGATATAAGGAAAGAATTCAAAGGTGAGGACGATATCTTTACAAGGATGACCGCAGACGATCTTCTCAGATTAGCAAAATTCAAAGAATTCACCCCTAATGCAACATTGGAAAAGGAGTTCAGCGAGACGTTTGGAAAGAATTCTAAACCGCAACCAGAAAAACAATCAAATGAATCTCATCCAACTCTTTAAGCAATTTAAAAAAGACGATGCGCTTTGGCAAGAGTTTTTGAATATGGAGAAGGAAAAGGCAGAGTAACTTCTAAACATTCCTCCACGTTTGTATCCAAACACAATGTAGATATTTACGGTAGTTGTTAAACTTCAACATTATCTGAGAGCTCCCTGGTCAGTGAATTCCCGACGAAAGTCGGGATCGACTCTAGCTCATTCAACAACCATGAGACAAGGTTACGTTTACATCCTAACAACAACAACTAACTCAGTTCTTTACACTGGATCTACTATAGATCTTATCAAAAGAATGTACGAACACTCAACAGGTACTTATCCAAATGCATTCACAAAAAAATACTCAGTCTATAAATTAATTTACTATGAATACTTTCAGGATTTCTACTTTGCAAGAGTTCGGGAAAAGCAAATTAAGGAGTGGAAGAGAGAATGGAAAATGGATCTTATTCAAAGAATGAATCCAGAGTTTAGGGATTTGTACGAAGAATTGCTTAGATGATAGTTACTCAGCCACTAACGATGATCCCGACTTTCGTCGGGAATTCTCCAAGTGTTATTACAAATTTAGCGAGTAGTTTTTATTAAACTTTTCTACTACTTCCATAAAAGCTCTCTTCA
Organism: uncultured Candidatus Saccharibacteria bacterium; assembly: GCA_964650085.1. Lineage (GTDB taxonomy): Bacteria > Patescibacteriota > Dojkabacteria > J137 > J137 > KLAP211. Next base: position 3,614 of record CAZYSE010000016.1, read on the forward strand.
GATGACGGTTAATGTAAATGCGTTGTGGACCGTAATAATAAGCGTTTTCATCTTCATAGATATTCTCGAGTACAATTCCTGTTTTAGTGAATGTAACCTTTGCTTTAGGATACAATACATTAAAACTGAAATTTACTGTCGGTGAAAGAAACCTATTCCTGGAATCAACATGACACATTGCATCTCTAAAAAATGTAACTACATCTGTAACATCTTTGATTTCTTTAATCCTTCCCTTATACGAGTAAAATGGATTACTCATCTTTATTACATCATCGTCAAAGTCTATTCTCAATCTTAATTTATCTGCTTTTGAAAGCAGATCACGAAGTAGAATTATTATTTCTATGAGGCACGATTGATGCAGGGCTTGATCAGCACAGTTTAGTACTTCATGATTAAAGAGTTGTTTTAGGCGCACCACACTGCTCCAGATTTGCGATTCCATTTCCCTAGGGAGTTTTTTCATACTATTTCTCCCCCTTCCTCAACTCATACATCCTCACAATCTCTTCCACACTATTCGGATAATCTTTATCCCTATTCCAAATCTTTAACCTCGGAAATCGAATTGAAAGTCCTTTTGTAGAATCGTCGTTCTTTACTTTTGCTGGAACTCCTTTAGCTGCAGTATGGTTTGGGCTTCTTGTAATTTCATCCGCTACTATTTCCATAACCAATTTTGGATTTACCCAAACATCGGGAGTTAAGGTTTTATCTACAACATAGTTTTCTGGTTTCTCCGCCACGAAATGTTTCTGCAAGTCTGCATTAATTACTGGGGCCTGTTCATCTGTAAATCCGCTTCCAACTTTTCCAATAGAGTAGTAGGTATCGTTCGTTGGATCGTAAACTCCTGCAAGCATCGCACCAAATCCATATTTATTTCTGTTACCTTGACCAAAAAAATACCCTAGAACAACCACGTCGATTGTGTCGACTAAGTGACTTTGAGTATTTGCCTTTAGTTTAATCCATTTAAAATTTCTAGTTCCTGGATCGTAAGTGGAGTTTGCTTCTTTTGTAATAATTCCTTCTAAACCAAAGTTTACTTTGCTGAAAAAGTATTCTTCAAGTTCCGCTTCGGAATGCATTTGCTTGGTTTCCAACATCTTAAGAGAGCCATCCCGGACTTGATCCGGGATCTGCTTAGGTTGTAATAGTGACTCAAGAATTGCGAGACGCTCTTCAATTGGAGTTTGAGTTATATCCTTTCCATTCAAGTACAGAACATCGAAACACATTGCCTTGACTGGAATATCTTTCGCATAAGTTTCGACATCGTATTTTCTTCTTCGCTGCATTGTTTCTTGATACGTTTTATATTTTCCATCTTCTTCAACACCAATAATTTCCGAATCTAAAACAACAGAATCTACCCCAAGATTTTTTACAGATTCCAAAAGCTCTGGAAAATTGTCGGTAAGCCTTTCCATATTTCTACTGTAAACTTCTGCTTCGCCAGTTTTTTTATCAAAATGAATTTGACCTCTAAGTCCGTCTAGCTTTGGCTGTACAAAACATTCAGGCATTCTTTCCCAAACGGACGCTGCGGAATCTTCTCGTTCAACAAGTTTAGATGCAATAGGAACACCAGGAACAATTTTAATTTTAGAAAGATTTTCAATAGCAGAATCTCTGTCAGTCAAAATAATTTCCGCTAATTCGCCAGCATCGGCTCTTGCTCCAAAAGCTTGATCGATAAGTTTTCTCGTTGCCTTATCTCCCGAAACTAAAAATGAAAGAGAGTCGAGTAGAGTTTTATCACTCGCACCTAATCTTAAATCTCCGAGAATAATTCGAGTTACAAACTTAATTTCTTGAGGTTCAAGAATTCTAAAAAGATTTTCATAAAGTTTCAACTTTGCATCCTGCGAACCTTTTCCCCCAGCTTGCGTAATCTTGATTAAAAAATTATGAAGATCCTCAATAGATTCAAGTTTCTCTTGGAACATATCAACATGCTCTGCCTTGAAAGTTGATTTAATTTCCGCCGCAACACTTCCAAGATCCCCAAGTTTCCCAAGCTGCGCTTTTACATCGCCACCCGCAAGTTCCTGTAGTTTTCTAACAATCATTTTGTCGGAGAAGTTGAATTCGATTGGTTCAAATTTAGGAGCGACTCTTCCTTGTAAAAAGTAGATAACATAACGCGCTTCTGTAGGTGAAAGTTGTTTTAAGAATTCTGCTACTTCGAAGGTTAAATCGTTTCGGGAACTTATATTGTCTAGTTTGTTAAGGAATTCAGCGAGATTTGTTATAGTCATACCTAGAATTTTATCACATTGGAGATTCCTCTGGACTTTACATTTTAAAAGTTATATAGCTATAATCACCAAATATTACATTAAAACCATGGTACAAGTTTCAACCAATCCAGAGTTAATTCACTTTTATAGAACCTTGAATGAAGTTGCAGACTTCTATACATTTATGCATGCTGAACTTATGGCTGGATATGTATTCCAAGAGGCTTGTACAGCTATGCAAATTAATTCAGCAGAAGATGTCCCAGATGTTGTTGTAGAAAATGGAACAAACGTCAGAAAACAATTTCTTCAGGTTAGATGGTATTACGTAAGGGGCCACGTTGAAGAACTTACAGATTTTGAAAAGTCAGAAGCAGTGCGGTTAGATGTACAAGATATTGTTGAAGCGATTGGTGAAAATAGCGAGGTGAAGTTTCAATAGAAAGGGGAAATCTAATTGACCTCATAGATGGCTACTTTTACTTCTTGAGAAAGTTGACAATTCTCTCCGCGTACAACTTAATAGCTAGTTTTCTATTCTTCCCCAATATTGCTGAGAACTGATGATTAGCTCCTTCAATCACATCAACGACTTTATATTTGGCAGAACTATACGAGTTAAAAAGCTCTGCCTGAGAAAAAAGAGGCACCACATCATCTTTACCTCCCTGGAGTAACATTACTTCATTTTTAAAACGTTTGGTTGATTCTAATATGTAATTTTTAGAAGGGTAGGT
>CAZYSE010000016.1:6609-18326 GCA_964650085.1 uncultured Candidatus Saccharibacteria bacterium
GGATAGAATCGGTTTGTTAGGGTTGCTAGCTCCAGTCCCAGAGCCACAAAGTATAAGTTTATCCATAACATGAAAATGCTCATCCAGAGAACTTACTATTGTTCCCCCTATAGAATTTGCTACTACCCAAAATTTTATACTTCGAGTCCCGAAAAGTTCATAGGAAGCTTTCATAAGCAAATCTAAGGAATCGGCAAGATCTTGTCTTTCTTCGTTAAAAGTTTTTCTTTCAAAGGCTTTTTGAGAAAGCGTTTTATCTTCATCATTATAAATATTCCAATCTCTAGAAGTAGAGATATGCACAACATTCGCAAGCTCTAGGTTCAATACTTCATTACCTAAGAATTTAGACTTGGAATTCTTATCTCCGGATAGTCCAAAGAGGCCGTGTACATTTATCAAAACTTTGTTTGTTACTCTTTTACATTTGTAAGTATCAAGGTGTACAAAATTATTTTCGTAATTTCCTTTTAGGTAAAGTTTCAAAGTTTTGATTTTTAATATACATCTATTTTTACGTTTTACTTTAATGAGTATTTCGTATATTTATCTTTATAAGAAATCCGGAACTATTCCCAATTTGCTTTGCAATAAAACATTATCAATCAAATCATCTAACGAAAGTTCATGTACCCTTCCTTCTTTATCGTGAATTAATGCTTTTATATACTTAGGATCTACTGTTGTTGGAATCGCGAAACCTTGCAAGTCAAAATATAAATTACCTTGTTGATGTAAGTCCCGATCATTCTGAATACCTTTAGATATCCAACGGTAATTTTCATCAGTTAAAACGTTATCTTTTCTAATGGCTTCAAGATCTATACGTAAAACTATTAAAGGATCGTTCTTCAGTTTTTCATTCACACTCATTTTTGGATAATCTGGCTCATCTCTGTAGGTATCGTATTGTCCGTCATTAAGTATATGAATTATTGCGGAGATTGGATTAGAAACAAAAAAAGTAAAAGCAGAAGATTTACCATTTTCCGATTGCGGTACAAGACCACGAAATCGAGTACCTGTGACATTGCTTAAATGAGTCCCGTGGAAAATGTATTCGGATTGATTGCGAAAAAGCTTTTTATCATATTCTACAACCCAACCGTAACCGTTTGCTATTAGTAATTCCTCACATTTTCTACTCTCAAAAGCAACTTTTTCTTCGGGGGTCATTCTCATAAAGAACTATTTGATTTTAGATATTTGATATTTGTCCCGCATCAAGTGCGGGATCTCTTTTATCAGTTTGCTCTTTTCACTGCATCCATAAAGAAAACTGCGTTCGCCAACGATCCATCATCCAGTTCCGCAGTTCCATAGTAAACATATATTGGGAAAGTGTATCCTACCCATTCTTGAGGTTCATAAAAAGCCAGTTCTGTTCTTCTTGCATCAATCTGAAACCTTCTTACAGTACGTTCTTGAGGATTACCGTAAAAGTCATCTGTAGGCAAAGTTAAAGAAACTAATGCTCCTTCACCATTTTGTACTCTGGAGAAACCTTCATCCGGAGTAATAATTTGGTAAACTCCGCTTAAAGTATATTCAAAGTTTGTAAAAGACATCTCGTAAGCATCGGTAGCTGGTCTGTTCAATGTATAAGAGAATAAAACCTTAAAACTACCTTTTGTTGAATCTGATGTATAAACTTTTCCTTTAAATTCTTGTGGAGCAACTTGCCCCGTTCGTAATGCAGGCCTTTCAGACAAAGGTTTTAAAGTTGCCTGATCCAAAACTCTATAAACTGAACCTTCACCATATTCAGCATCTAATAGAGTAGAGGTAGGTATAAATGCTCCACTTGGATTAAGGTCTAGAAACTTAATATCGTACTGGGGACTTTGATATCCAGTAGAGTCAAAATTTAATCGCCTTAGTAAATTGAGTAATCTGCTTTCGTAATCTCGAATATCGTCCGAGGAAATCTTTGCAACTTTAGCATCGGGATTAGTAGTTAAATCAGTTTCTAAACTCCACACCTGACTAATACTGTTGTATCTTAAAGTTCTTGTTCTATCGGCAGATTGCCATCTATAGTCATTTGGTCCGAACACAGTTGCTTCGTCTTCAAAACCAAGTCCTGCCGCAGTTTCTTCGAAAGTAGCTAAAAATTGAAAGTTCTCTCTAGGTTTTAAGACCTGATAAACATAAGAGACGTCTGGAAACGCAGTAGAAAAAGTTGAAGTTATAACGTATTCGGGAGTAGTAGATGCACTTATGTTGATTGTAGGAATCTCGAACTCTGGTAAATTACCAAAAATACGGTTTGTTATCATATAAAATCTTCTAGATTCGTCTGTACTCCCCCCCGTAATTCCTGTTCTAATAGCTCCAAAGTTATCAAAAAACAGAATTACAACCGCAAAAACAAGAAAGCCTATTAAAACTTTTCGCGCGGTATTTGAACTTGCATAAAGACTAGCCATGGATATATTGTATACCAATTGAGAGCTAAGGGCTATGGGCTTAGAGTTGTGAGCTATGAGCTTCGTGCTTGACGATGCTTCAGGGTAGTCAGGTGAGCTGTGGGTCGATATTTCCAGATAGATCCCGCAGCTATTGCGGGATCTGTCGGGTGAAAACGTTGAATTAAATATGTGATCTTGAGAAGATGTATGGTTCGAGAGCCTCACCATGACATCCTTCTCGAGTTTTGAGCCTTTGATCTTTTAGCCTTTTAACCTTTTCTCGACCAGAGATTGAACCTTGAATCTTCGAACTTCGAATTTCGTCCGTAATTCGAATTATTGTAGATTCCCCCCATTTCCTATAGAATGATAAGGAACTAACACTATTATTTATGCCTGACTACTACGAACAACCAGCTTACCTTAAAGAGCTGTTAGAAGAACCAAAAACAGAAACTACAACTGCTACAACATTCAGCAGCTCAACTCCGGAAAGCAACGAGCCAGAGAAAAGTCGATTCTCCCAAATACCTCAAAGATACATAATTATCGCAATAGCACTTCTGGTAATTCTAGTTCTTGCGATTTTATTATTAAGTACAAGAAAACCAGGTACAGGAACTACAACAACCGGTGTTGATCCTAATAAAACTGTAATCCTACAGTGGTGGGGCGTTTTCCTTTCTGAAGATGCAGTAGGGCCTTTACTAGATGAATATAATTCAATAAATCCTAACGTAACAATTGAATACGCAGACAAGTGGCCACTCGGTGCTTACGACGATGCTGTAGGAAACTATAGAAGCGAGTTGAATAGAAGAATAGCATCTACTGATGTTGTAGAAACACCAGACATATTCATGGTGAACAATTCGTGGGCTAAAGATTATATAGACTATTCTGCAGCAGCAACCAGCAATGTTACCGATTACAACACTTTTGCAACAACGTATTACCCAGTAGTAGCCTCTGACTTTGCAAATGCTACAACACAAAAAGTTTTTGGAGTACCATTGTGGTTAGACACTTACGCTATTCTATATAACCAAGACCAGTTGAATGCTGCGTCGGTTTCTTCTGTACCTACCGACTGGACGATATTTAGAAATTTAGCTAGAACTCTAACCCAAAAGACTGGATCTACATTAACTAGAGGAGGATTTGCAGCAGGAGTTGCTTCGAATGTTTCTTTCGCAACTGCTATGTTCAACCTGTTGATGGTACAAAATGGGGTAGAGATTACAGACGCTTCGGGATTACCAATTTTTGGGTCGCAAACCGAATCCAAAAGTGCCTTAGACTTTTACAAAGATTTTACTAACAACACAAACTATACATGGAGAAGCAATGCAAAGAACGATTCAGTAGCTTTTTTAGAAGGAGATGTTGCGATGATTTTCGCACCAAGTTATAGATACAGAGACCTTAAAACAACAAACGAAGATTTAAACTTAGGTCTTGATATTGGAGTGTCTCAAGTTCCTCAATTAGCGGGTCAAAGCCAAGCGTTGATTAACTGGGCAGACTACTGGGGAAATATGGTAGCAGCAAAACGACCGAACACAGCGTATGCATGGGACTTTTTGAATTGGATTACTCAACCTGAACAATTAAGAAAACTCGATGCTAATATTAAAGCAGACACTGCACAATTTGGAATTCTATTTCCTAGAAAAGATATGGCGAGCGAAAACTTAAGTGATCCAGATTTAAAGGTATTTGCAGAGTCGCTACCGTTCGCACAAAGTTGGCAGATGGTTAAAGGAATTGAAGTGAATGGAATCTTTGAAGAGCTTTTGGATTTAGGCTCTCCGACTGCTAATAATATTACTCAGTCTCAGAATGAGATAACTCCGTTGGTAAACAGCGCGGGAACTCTCACACAGTAAAGGAACACCCCTGCCACTACGTGGCATCCCCTCTTTAAAGTTTTACCACATTTCGAACAACACATAATGATAATATGGAATAACAAACGCTTTTCTTTGCAAACAGTTTCTATCTAATTAAATTTTCTCTACTACTTTTGATAGCAAAAGTAGCCAATCCCGTATCAAGTGCGGGACTCCGGGGTAAAATGAGTGGACCCATGTATTTAATAAGTCGTACTATCAGCAACAGCATTTTACCCCGGACCCCAGATTGCTTTACTTGAGTCAAGATAGAAAAATGCACCTCCAAATTACTACAGGTATATGTTGACTGGGGTTTGGGAAGAAATCGGCGAGACTTACAATATATTATTTCTCGTTCCGATTTCGCTCCCAATCCCGTATCAAGTACGGGATGGCTCCACCTTGTCATGGTGAGGCTCTCGAACCATAAAGGTGGTAAGGCTATAGGATTTATGGATGTTAGACTTTAAAAAGCAGGTTAATTGAATTTGGTAGTTAATTACTTACTAAAAATGCTCAATTATTTGTAAGCCACTAATCATTGGCTTATTCCCCATTTTCTTTTATAATACAATCGATGAAACGAGCATTTTTACTAATAATTACCGGAGTCTTATTCTTTTCTACAACCACGTTTGTACAAGCAAACGATATATTCACAGACCCACTTGCCGATTCATCAGATCAATTCTTTCTTTCATCACCTACTGCAAATCAAAAAGTAAAAAATTCCATCGTAATTAGCGTTAGAGCTTTTGACGATGAACAGACAGCAATTCCTGCAACAATAGAAATTTGGGATTCTGCAACTTGTAGATCCTCTAAATTAGGAACAATTACTAACACGAACTTTTCATCCAGCTCAACAGTTAACAACGACATTGGTTGGAATACAAAAGCTAACGTTGGAGCTGCACCACTTACAGATGGTGATTACTGTCTGAAAGTTTGCTTAACTCTTAAAAATGGAAATAATAAGTACACAGCATGTAACGGGAGAAGAGTTAGAGTTTTAAATAACAATAGATTGCCAGTAATAACTTCGTTACCGCAACAGCTTTCTGTTTACGAAAATGATGCATGGCAATACGATCTAAACGCAACAGACCCAGATAACGATGCAATTACGTACAGGCTTGTACAAACAGCAAACTTTTTAACAATAGATCCTAGTACTGGATTAATAAGAAGAGTTGGGACAAACACAACATTTCCTGCAGGAGTAACAAGATTAGACTACACAATTATTGTAGCCGCAGACGACAATTTCTCGGGTGCTGCGACTCAACAGTTTGTACTTTCAATATTAAAAAGACCACCTGTTGTTGTCCCTCCAACACCTGGTGAGCCACAACCACCAGTCGTAGAAGAACCAGAGGTAACTAATACAGCGGCTCAAATTACATTTATTAACCCTACCGAAAATCAAATCTTCAAAGGTGCTAATAATAAGATTAGCTGGAAGATAGTTGATCCTGATGGACTTTCCGAAGGATATCTTTTGTTTGCGAAATCGGAAGTAAATCCTGAATTTGATATTATTTTTGATTTCGACTCCTTAGAAACAACATCATTTATTTGGGACGTTACAAACTTAGCAGATGGAAAATATTTCTTGAACCTAGTTGCTATAGATTCAGATCAAGTTGAAACTGTAAAACGTTCTCCTACCTTTATTATTCAGAATCAAGAGCCGGTTGAACCAGAGCCAGAACCAGGTGCTACTGTTGAATTTAGAAATCTACTTCCGCAAGATGATGCAACATTAAACCTTAGAAGACCTGAAATAACAGGACAATTCTTAGCTAGCGAAGGATCAGAACCTGACATTGCAACTTTTCAATTCTTTTTGAACGGAGAAGATAAAACAAATGTATGTACAGTTTCTTTGGTAGATTTTAAATGTGTGGTTGATCAAGATTTAGTTGATGGTACATACGAAATCAGACTAGTAATTCAAGCAAAGGAAGGGGAGACTACGGAAGTTACAAGTTCATTTAATATTGATGCGGAAGAAATTGTTTCATTCCCAACTGGAGATAGTGATAACGTACCATTCCTAGGAATTATGATTCCACGATCTGTTGTTAACTTAGTATTAATTTTATGTGCATTAACATTCCTACTTTTGTTTATCCCTTGGTTGTTAATTAGGATGTGGAAAAAAGACGAAGTAGATGAAGAAGTTGTGACTACGACAACTGATTATACTGATCCTTATTCAGTATATGACACAAGTAGCTATTTCGTAACTCCAACTACAGAAAAGAAAGTTGTTGAAGAGGTTGTGAAAACAGAACCATTGTATCCAGTAGGACCGGTTATTACAGAAACAGCACCAGTAGTTGAAAACAACGAAGTTAGGGCTCAAATTCTTGCGGATTACTCTAATCCTTCGTATGTAACAGATTTAAAGACAGAGCCTGAAGGACCAACTATTAATGTTACTGCACCTGTAATAGCTCCTGATCCTACCCCTGAAGTTGCTGCACAACCAGCTCCAGCAGTTACAACTGAAACTACACCTGCTGAGAAACCTTTAGCAGACAAAACAGAGGAAGAAATTATGCAGGATTACTATAAATACATAAATCCTGAGGGAGGAGAGCAAACATTGGTCGAACCAACACCAACCGACGAACCTACGCCTGCTGCGTAAAAGATCAAAGATTAAAGGCTCAAGATACAAAATCCTAAAACACGCCCTTACCCTTATTCCTTAACCTTAACCTTAACCTGATTATATGTATCCTTGGTTCGAGAACGAATCGAAATTATTTTTTTCTGTAGCATCCTGTAAACATTTTGCTGCGGCTACTTGATCATCACCTGCCGCGTCTACACAATCTTTACCCAGAAGTCCCACAAATCTTGTAGGTTGAGAAATCATTGCAGCTCCAAAACCTAATAGAGCAAAACACAGGATCATTGGCCCCCAAATCCAAAAAGTTGAAGCTAGAACTGATAGTACTGTTCCCGTTCTTCGTAATACTTTTGCTTTGGACGCTAAGGCTTTTAATTTTTCAGGTCGTAACGAAGATATACCACGTCTTCTTGTTGCATCTTTCAGTAGTTTCTCTGCTTCTGCATCGCTTTTAACACCTTTCTTTTTTAGTTCCTGCTTTGCTCTTTGTCTCTCATAATACGCTTCAAAAAGGCTTGCTCTTTTCTGATTCAGAAAGTCATCGTACATGTCTGCATTGGATTGCGGTTTAATTGAATTTGATTGGTCTTCTTTATTTTCTTCGTTATTAGCCATAGAAATAGTATATATGGAAAAGTTAGAAGATAGAAGTTATAAGGGTGAATAAAGCTGAAAGCCAAAAAAATTGAAATCCGAAAACTTAAAACCCATAGCTCATAGCCCATAGCTCACAGCTCTGATATATGCTCCCATTTCTAATCTCCCCAGCTATGGCAATTCTTCAGTACCTTTCCACAAAAGACCTTAGGAAAGCATGTATATTGTCCTATAAAATTTTTACAAGACAATATATAATCAAAGCAATTAATTCAACATAAAATGAAAACATCAGAACAAATCCGAGAAGAATTTTTGAAATTTTGGGCAGAAGAACCACGAAACGCCAAATTGGTACCAAACATGTCTTTAGTTCCTAATAACGATCCTACATTGTTATTTGTAAACTCAGGAATGTTCCCATTAGTTCCATACCTAGGAGGTCAACCTCATCCACTTGGAACAAGACTCTACAACATTCAAAGATGCGTTAGAACTATCGATATCGATGAAGTTGGAGACAATAGACACTTAACTTGTTTCGAAATGGTAGGTAACTGGTCTTTGGGAGATTTTACAAAAGCTGAACAAATTCCTTGGATTTTAGAACTTCATGTAGAAAGATACGGATTTGATCCTTCAAGATTATACATTTCTGTATGGGGAGGAGATGACAGTATCCCAAGAGACGACGAAGCAATAGAACTTTGGAAGAAAGCATTTAGGAAATATGGAATCGAAGCAGAGTATTCAGACGACAAAGGAAATTTACCAAAAGATTTAGAGGAAGGCAAAACATGGAAACCAAGAATTTTCCCTTTTGGGAAAAAAGAGAACTGGTGGCAAAGAGGCCCAGATGTTGCAGGCGAATTAGGCGGACCTAGCTCAGAAATATTCTTTGATACAGGCAAAGTTGTTCATGAACAAGACAAATACGATATCAATGATGACTCTTGGAGATTCATCGAAATTGGAAACAACGTTTTTATGGAATATAAATTCAGTGAAAATGGAAAATGGGAAAAGTTACCAAAGAAAAATATCGATTTTGGTGGAGGGTTCGAACGAGTAGTTAAATGTATACAGGAACAAGAAGACTTCTTTGGAACAGATATTTTCTTACCTTACATTCAAAAAGTTGAAGAACTTTCAGGAGTGAAGTATAAAAAAGAAGACGGATCCGATCACGAAAAATCAAACTCATTCAGAGTAATTGCCGACCATATTAGAACTAGCGTTTTAATGATCTCAGACGGCGTTGTGCCTTCTAATAAAGATCAAGGTTATATCTTGCGAAGATTAATTAGAAGAATGATTAGACATGGAATGGGGCTTGGAATAGTTGAGAACTTCCTCGAGGAAATGGCAAAAGTAGTAATCGAAAAATTAACTTTCAGCTATCCGCAGTTACAAGAAAATAAAGCGAGAATTATTTCCGAATTATCACGAGAAGAAGAAAAGTTTTCAAAGACAATCAGCAACGGATTAAAAGAATTAAACAAACTAGTGGATGAAGTAAATAATTCAGAAAGAAAAACAATCTCTGGAACAGACGCATTCAACCTTTACGAAACTTATGGATTCCCAGTGGAGCTTACAATAGAGCTTCTAAAAGAAATGGGCGTTTCTGAGTTCTCGATGGACGAATTCAACGAAGCTCAAGACAAACATCAGTCCGCTTCAAGAGCAGGTGCTGAACAGAAATTCAAAGGCGGATTAGCTGACCAGTCTGAAGAAACTACAAAGCTACATACAGCACATCATTTATTATTAGCTGCATTACAAAAACTAGTTGATCCAAACATCAAGCAAAGAGGAAGTAACATAACTTCTGAAAGATTAAGAATCGATTTCAATTTAGATAGAAAATTAACTGAAGAGGAAATCTCAAAAATTGAACAATGGGTCAATAAAGTTATAGGTGATAAGTTTGAGGTTGTAAGATATAACTTGGATAAAGACGTCGCAACTAAAATTGACGCCCAGATGGAGTTTGGAGCTAAATATCCTGATCTTGTTTCCGTGTACATGATTTTAACTCCTGAAGCTTTGAGTAAATTAAACTCGGCAAAAGATGACGAATTCATTACTCAGTGCTCACAGCTCACAGCTCAAGGCTCAATAATTTCAAAGGAATTCTGCGGAGGACCACACATTTCCAACACTTCAGAACTTGGCGAAGGTGGAAAAACTTTCAAGATTATAAAAGAAGAGAGCAGTGGAAGCGGAATTCGAAGAATAAAAGCATCCTTGGTTTAATTAAGCAGGATTATGGTTTCTTACTACTCTCAGGAATTCAACCATTAGTTTTAATTCCCCGTACTTCTCGGCTGATAGCAAGTATGAAGCTAGTCTAACGGCCACATGTTGAAAATAATGAGGTTCTTCTAATCCTTGGTCAGCCTGATTGTTGAGTAAAAGATAAACAACGTTCTGTCTTCGTTTGTTTAAGCACGTTAGGATATAAGCTCGTAATCCGCGTTGAGCCTTAGTCCTTTGCTTCTCATCTAATAAGTAAGGCCCAAGAAATAGAAATTTAATATCCTCAAGCTTAGAAAGGGCTGCAAATCTTTCATAATCTGAGTCCGTTTCGTCATCGATTACGAATAGAATAGAAATAAAACAGAGCTGTTCTGCAAACGTTAGTTGGGAGAATAGCGGGAATTTCCCATCGTTATCTAGAATTTCGTATTTAGCAAAATCGTTCAATTTATAAGTTTTAAATGCCAGATTTTAGCACCTCTTGTGCAGATTTATTAGAATTTTCTATCTCATATTTTGAAGGGGTTGCTGTTGTGTAGACAGTTTGATTTGTTCTTTGTGTAAATTCTTCAAAAGTGAGTGGTCTATTATCTAAGGCAGATTTCATTCTAAATCCATAGTCTACTAAGTTTTCTTTTCGAGATCTATCTCCAGAATACATTCCTCCGATTTGTGGGACTGTAATGTGAGATTCATCGATTATAGTTAGGTAATCGTCTGGAAAATAATCGAGCAGAGTAGACGGGGAAGATCCAACCGATCTTCCATCAATGTATCTTGAATAGTTTTCAATTCCTTTGCAAAATCCAGTCTCTTCAATCATCTCCATGTCGTAGTTTACGCGTTGCTTTAGTCTTGTTGCTTCTACAAGTTTACCTCTGTCCATAAAGTCTTTAATTTCTTTTTCTAAGTCTTCTCGAATAAATACAATTGCTCTTTTTAGTTTTTCTTCTGGAGTAACGTTGTGCTTTGCGGGAAAGATAGTAACGTCCTCAACTCTTCCAATAACTTCTCCGCTGATTGGATTCATAATTCTGATAGAATCGATATCGTCACCAAAAAATTCTACCCTAACAGCTCGGTCTTCGGAAACAGTTAGGTTAATATCTAATGAATCTCCTCTAACTCTGTACGTACCCGTTCCAAAATCATTGTTAGTTCTTTCATACTGCATATCTCTTAGTCTCGAAAGGAGTTTATCTCTTGTCATAGATTTTCCCATTTCGATTTTTACACTCATACCTTCGTAGTCTTCTGGATTTCCCAAACCGTAAATGCACGATACTGTCGAAACAATAATTGTGTCCCTTCTAGAAAGAAGCATTTGAGTTGCAGAGTTTCTATATCTTTCGATAACGTCGTTGATGTCAGAGTCCTTTTCAATGTATAAATCTCGTGAAGGAACATAAGCCTCAGGCTGGTAGTAGTCGTAATAACTAACAAAATATTCAACTGCGTTCTCTGGAAAAAAATCTATGAATTCAGAATAAAGCTGAGCCGCTAACGTTTTGTTGTGTGAAAGAATCAAGGTTGGTTTATCTACATTTTGAATAAGGTTAGCCATAGTAAAGGTTTTACCTGTACCAGTAGCACCTATCAATGTTTGATGTTGTAGCCCTGCATTTACTCCTTCAGTTAGAAGTTCAATTGCGGTAGGCTGATCTCCAGATGGTTTGTATTGTGAATGTAGTTTAAATGCCATAGGAGTATTATCGCAGATAGCGCTGATTTTATAAACTAATGCAACCTATCTCCTAATATTCAGAAAAGATTAAAGGTTAAAGGTTAAAGGTTAAAGATTCTCCCCTCAGGGATCCCTTTGGGAAAGGTTCGCATTTCAATTATAGGATTAAACGAAGATGTCATGGTGAGGCTCTCGAACCATACATCGGCCAGGTTCGAGATCCA
>CAZYSE010000017.1:0-18248 GCA_964650085.1 uncultured Candidatus Saccharibacteria bacterium
GCTTCTTGTCGAGCTACCTTTCTTAGAGCATTTAGTTCTATTGTGTCAAAGTTTTCAGATAACAACCTAATATACCTTTCTGTTGTATCCATTTCTAGAATGGTATCTTTATACAGACGCTTGAATGTCCCAAAATGATTACCTGATTTTGCTGAAATTGAGTTTAATTGGTCAACCGTAAGCTCCTTTTTAAAGTCGGGTTTAAGATAATTGTAAATTGATTCTGCATCCCAGTATTTACCGATTTCTTGATAAATTATTGCGTCAAATATTGCGGAAGATGCGGGGAGTTTACTTTTCACCGATTCAATTAGTCTTGGGTCTTCAATCACATAAACAAATTTCAAACGATCTCGGTATTTCTTTATCAAGTTATCCGAAATCAGTATAAATTTTGTTGGGTCTTCAACAAAAGCAAGATTATCAACAACGCAAACGACTTCAATATCATTTAAAATAGTCTCCATTATTGTATCCCCTGGATATTCATCCAATCGCAAAACTTTGTTCAGCTCTTCCTCAATCGAATCGTCAGTAATTACAGTAGTGGAATTTATTGTTAGATGAACAAAAGTAAAGGTTGGGTCATAGCCGTTCGAAGGTTGTTTTCCTTGCAACAGAGCATCAAATAGATAGAAAAGTCCATCGTCCTGAAACCCAAGCACTGTAGGGTTTAAATTCATGTTCAATAGGCTGACTACCTTTTCCTTCATCTTATTCATACGTAGATTTTAGCAGTTTTTGTTACTTAATTGCAGTTTGTCTAAATTGCTACCAATTTAGACATAAATGGTCAAAATCAATACAGATAAGTCGATTACAATCATTCTAGTTATTTATTAAAAGATTATATGATATTCAACTACAAACAATCCATTTGCGGATCCCTTTAGCGGCGAAATAGAAAAGCCATTAGTACTAAAGGATACTGTAATACGTCAGCCTGAAATGTCTGATGAACATGCATTGCAACTAATTGCTGAAAAAATTATTGGAAATGCTCAGACGCACTGGTTAAGTGGTCAACATGCTACGCGAGCTTCTTGGCCAAAAAGAGAAAGACTTCCAAATCTAGGTAAAGATGGTCACCCACTAATGTTTAACCCAGGAATACTTAAGCTAATGCAACACATTGCGAAGTATCCATACAACGAAAAAGATACACAAGCATTCGAGTCTGATTTAGCTTTTTTTAAAGTGGACTTTTCTGTATTTTCGGGGCAGCCGATTGAATATTATGATTATCTAGATGTTTTATCTGCCCAAGAATTTAGAGAATGGGTTGAAAAAGCACATGACACAATAATCGCTAATAACAGTAACTGGGTTAGCTTTGTTCAAAACATTTTAGAAGCAAACAATATTGATTTTAGTGATTTAGTTCAAGGAAAATTATCAGATGCGCAAAATCAATTAGTAGGCAAAATTTACGAAGCAATATTGAAAACTAATGCAGCAGAGACTTTTGATGAACTTATGGTTAATCTTTTTGAGTCGGAACAATTTGGAGTAACGACTGCTATGGTTCAAGCACATTCTAATTGGAGAAAAGCTACTCACAAACTAGAGCAAATCGCGGAAGATTCTGAGCAGACAATAATTTCCGGAAGGGTTTTACCGCCTCATTTATTTTTAGATCTGCACCATACTATTAAAAATGTAGTATTCGAAAGTCCTGATTTTACTTCTGTAGAGATCTTAAGTGCGATCAAGTCAATGAGGGATATCTATGAAGCTGATAGTGAAGTGTCTGCTGAAAGAACTTATGTTTTAATGTTGGGTGCAGCTAGATATCTTTACGATTTAGTGGAATCTAATGCAGTAGTTCACAACAAAGCAGAGGTTCAGAAAGCTTTAAATGAAATGGTACGAATAATAGCAATGGACGCAAACCCAGAGCCTTTTAGAACTGTCGCAACTTTACATTCGGAGTCTTTACAAAGGAATGGATACGAAGCATAATAATTTTTATTAATATTAAATAAAATTATGGACAATATCGAACTAGATCGGCAGTTAGTAAGAAAGATTATTGATAATCCTGTGGATTGTTACGTAGAATTTTATTGTCGACTCAAGAAAGATGGTGCCAACGCTTGTTTTCCTGAATTTGAACCAACTGTAAATTACTTACAAGATGCTTTAGAGAGTGACGAGTTTAAAGAAATTTTAGATGCTCATCAGGATCTTAGTTACGAATTAAAAGAAGTTAAAACATTATTTGCTCATATTAATTTGAAATTCGCTTTTGAAGACGAAGCGAAGTATCCTTATCCTAAACCATTTGAAGGTCCTTTTCCATACCGTCCTACTATTGACGCAATAGAAGCAGCGCTAAGATTATTGGATAAACTAAACAGATTGCAACCTGGAAACAAAGCGGTAGCTCTCTACCACTTCGACAGATATGCATATCACAGACATGCTCTTGTATCTGATCACGAAGTAATTGTGTACCCAACAATTACTGAATTGAAGATGGACGACCTGATAAGAGTTCGATCTGTCCCAATAGGTTTCATTGGTGTAGTTGAGAGAACCATTAGAGTTGATCGACATCAACAATCACCATTAGACTTCTGGTATCACGATATGAACCATGTCCGAAGAATGCAAGGATATACTAGTATGAGAGAAAGAGCGCTTGGAATTGAGTTCGATATGCAAAAATCGAACTTTTTCTGGCACATGGATAAATTTCTTTCCGAGGTAATTATGCCAAATATTGATAAAGCCCCGGAAGGAACTCCTGAGGATGATAATGGAGTAAGGAGATTGGTGAGAGTTATAATGTTTGAGATTTTCCACGAGTCTGCGCTTACTGCAGAAAGAGAATCTGTAATAGAAGAAACGCTAAGACCAAACATGCCACAGCCTTTTGAGCATATGATTTATCCAGAAGCAGACGCTCCGGAAGATATCGAGGAGCTTAGAACGCCGACTGGTAACTTGCAAAGTGGAATATCTAATAGTAAAACAAGAGGGGCAATTACCGTCAGATTCTTCCACGATAGAGCACTTTCTCTGCTAGGAAACGTATACAATAAGCTAAACTATGGGTTTTACGATGACCCAGAGAACACTGGAGATGGGTTAGTAGCTATCAAATACAGAACACCAGAATGGTTACTCAAGGCAGCAAAAAAGGTATTTGAGATTCTGGACTACAAAGACTATCCGAGCGATGAAGAAATAATGAACTTAATCACTTCAAAAGAAGGCTCAGAAGAGAAATTCGTATACAAGAGTTTAATGTCGGATGATCCCGAGGTTATGGAGCAATTCGCAACAGAGCCAACATCTGCAGAAAGCATCATTAAACAAATCAAAGCATTAGAAAAGAAAGTATTCACATTATTCGGTTACTCTCAACTAGAATACCAAGACAAGAACTACGTAATGGATTTAATTAGAGAAGAACTAAAAACACTCGATCCCAAAACAACAATTATCAATATTGGAGCTACCGAGGAAGGAATTGGTGCAGCTTACGAAATAGCAAAAGAAATGGGCTTTATGACAATTGGAGTAGCTTCTACGCTAGCTTTACAATACAGCGGAAAGTTCTCTAAATTTGTAGATAGAATTTATATAGCGAACGACCCGTATTGGGGAGGCAAAGTTCCAGGAACAGAACGATTGGCAGAAACTACAAGAATCTATCTGCAAGTGAGTGACGTAATTTCCGCATACGGTGGAGGGGAGAATACTGCCGCTATTCTTAGAGAAGGAAAAAAACTCGGTATGGATGTGAGATACAAACCAGCATTAATGAACAAAGCTGTGATGGCGAAGCTGAATAAAGGAAAAGATCCAGAAAGTTTCGACTTAAACGGAGCTGCTTTCTATGCTTGGAAAGAGTTGGGGGGAGAGTAGTAGCCATTCGGATCGCTGTTGTTTTGAAAAATCACGAGCATCTGAATTTGCTACATCTTCTTCTAAAAAATGTACTAAATTTACCCACAAAATTCCTATAACTCTTCGCATAAAAGACAACTGCTATAAAGCTTCTGAAGTGTAAATGATATGTATCCGTGCTATAATGCAATCTAGTTTAGGCACACATTTATGAAAAAAATAGCAGTCATTACAGCAGGCTTAAATGCAGCAAAATTTATTGAAGATTGCGTTGAGAGCGTTCGAAGTAGCATGACGGACGGATTGTTCGAAGTTCTGCACGTGTATGTGGATGATGGGTCCACAGATAATACTAGTGAGGTAATTAATAGAATTGCACATCCAAATTTGAAATATATCCAATTGGATAAAAACTATGGTCCTTCATATGCTAGAAATTTCGCAGTAAGCCAGATCGAATGTGATTACATATTCCATTTAGATGCTGATGATGTACTTTTTCAAAATTCACTAAAATACCTCTTCATCAAAGCTGAAGAAGCTGGTTCCCAGTGGGTATATGGTGACTTCATTCGAGCAAATCAAGATCTAAAATACATTAGGGCTCTTGATTACTACGGATGGCCGTTTAAAACTGTTCAACAAGCTTTACAATCTATGTTTACTGGGTGGCACTTCTTTCAAGGTAATTGTTTATACAGTAGGGAGTTATTCGATAAAGTTGGTGGATTCAACGTAGACCTACGATTAGGAGAAGACTTCGAACTCTTCACCAAATTCCTTGTGGAAGGAGAGTTACCTGTGCACTTACCTGGACCGCTTTATATCCATAGAAACCACGAAAGCAATGCAACGAAGAGTTTTACAACAGGCAACTACAAGGAAATGCACCGAGATAATACAAGGCTGATTTTCAACTTACATTCAGAGGGAATCCTAAACAAGCTTACAGAAGAAGATCAGAAGACAATATTTGATTACCTGAACTAATATGTTAAGAATAAACCACATACTACACTTGTATCAGCCTGATTTTCAGAGCTCTGATGTATTAAGAAAGGTCTTGGAAGAATCCTACCTACAGATAGCAGATCTTTTAAAAACATATCCAGAGTATAAGGTAACACTCAATATTACAGGTTCGACATATCAGATTTATAATAAATACGGTGTAGCGAATCTTGCAGAACTTTTTAGACCATTTTACGAAAGAGGCCAAATAGTATTTACAACTACATCCCTTGCGCATTTGATTATGCCGCTTACATCGGATGCTCAGTTCGAAAGACAGGTTAAACTGAATAATGATAAATTATCTGAGTTCTTAGAAGAGGAGGTAAATCCTGAAATTTTCTTC
Source organism: uncultured Candidatus Saccharibacteria bacterium (assembly GCA_964650085.1). Lineage (GTDB taxonomy): Bacteria > Patescibacteriota > Dojkabacteria > J137 > J137 > KLAP211. The sequence continues at coordinate 5,216 of CAZYSE010000017.1, forward strand.
TTCCCAGAACTCTTTGTTGACAATAAGTCTTTACAAAAGCTGAAAGCGCTTAATGTAAAAACCGCTGTGGTTTCAGAGAATTCATTAAAGTCTGCTAATAAAGCGATCGACTTTGCAAAACACCCATCGGGGTTAAACTTGATTGTTAGATCTACATTAGCAAGTCGAGCCTTTGAAAATAGAAGTGTAACGAGTTTTGATGAGTTGTCAAAAATTTTAACAGACGAGAATAGAACATATAACGTTGTACATGATGGAGAAATATTCGGACATAAGTTCCCAGAAAAAATAGGTTTTATTAAGAACCTTTTGGAATCAAAAAAAGTTGATTTTGTACATTTTGATGAAAGTTCTGAAACAATAGTTCCAATTAGCGATAACGAGTTTGATACTGCATCTTGGGAACAAATAAGCTATAATGGCGAGAAGGTTGATCCACATTGGAAAAATCCATTTAATGAAGTTCATACTTTGCAATGGGAATTAACTAATCTTGTTGTCAATAAGATCGAAGAATTATCCAATCTAGGTGTCGATGTTACTAGGTTTCAAGGTCAAATCGACTATATACAATATAGTTGTCAGTATTGGTGGGCGAGCTCATTACCTTACTGGAACACAGGATTCGTTGTTTATGCTGCATGGAACTGGGTAAGACTATCCCATGAGCTAAGAACTGCGAATATCAATATGGACTTGAAACCGTTTATAAAGGATGTTGATAGCGTATTTTCTAAGCTAATATCTACGCTGGCTGACTACGACTCTTCTGGTTGGAAGTTGAAAAACATAGAATATTTCGATGTGAACATATTGCCTTTAAGAGCTAAAGGCGTAATTTAATTCGTTAGGAACGCAAATATGATATTAAGAAGACAAACTAACAAAAAAAAGATCTTATTTGTAGGAGCTGAAATGTGGCCATATGCTGCAGCGGGTGGGTTAGGAAGAGTTATGTTTAATCTACCAGCAGCACTTAATAAACTTGGTGTAGACGCTAGAGTATTTTTCCCAAAATACGGAAAAATCGACCAAAAGATCTATCATCTTGAATATGTACAAAAAGGCCTTAAGGTACCTACAGGAGGAAACGAAAAAGATATTATATGCAATGTTTTACAACACAAATTACCAAATGGCCCGATTGCTTACTTTCTAGAAAATCGAGAGTATTACGAGCTTAGAGCAAACGAATATGGATATATAGATGATCCAACACGATGGGGTATATTACAAAGAGGAATGTGGGAGTTTATAAGAAAAAATGAGGATTGGACACCTGATGTAATTCAGTGTAACGACTGGCAGACAGCGTTGATAGCAAATATGCAAAAACAGTATTATGCAGATGATCCAAGATTGAGCAAAATCAAGGTTGTTCTAACAATGCACAGTCTACGTTTCCAAGCACCATACGACCATTCATTCGTTTCTCAAGTAGAATACGACAGTGGTCAGAGCTTAATTCCAAGTATATTAAGCCCCGATTTCAACAAGTTAAATTCGATGAGACGAGGAGTAGTTTTTTCAGACTATATAACTACAGTTTCTCCTACTTACGCAAAAGAAATATTAACAAAAGAATATGGTGAAGGCTTAGATAAACTTTTAAGTGAACTTAAGTCGAAGTATACAGGAATCCTAAATGGAATCAGTAACAAAGAATTCGACCCAGTAACTGATCAAAATATTGTAAAAAATTTCAAAAACAAAGAATGGAGTAAAAGACAGGAGAACAAAGCCTTCTTACAACGAACTTTCAACTTGAAACAGTCTTTAGACAAACCACTTTTTCTTATAAGTTACCGATTAGCTGAACAAAAAGGAATAGATTTGATCAAGGACATAATGGAAACTGTTATAAACGAGTTTGATGCGCAACTAATTGTTAAAGGAGATGGAGACTCAGGATACAAAAACTATTTCACTTACCTGAGTACGAAGTATCCACAAAATGTTGCATTACAGTTCGATTTCGATTTTAAAATCCTGACTCAACTGTTTGCGGGTGCTGATTTCTTGCTACATCCATCTAGATTTGAGCCTTGCGGTATTGTACACTTAGAAGCAATGAGATACGGATGCATCCCAATTGTTAGAAAAGTTGGAGGTCTAGCAGACACAGTTTTTGAAGACGATAATGGGTTTGTATTCTCACGATATGATTCTAGATCACTGCTAATGGCAATCTCTAGAGCTTATGAATTATTCAAGCATTCAAATTTAATAAATAACTACAGGGAATCTGCAATGTCAAAAGATTATTCTTGGGGTGAGTCAGCAGAAAAATACCTCGAATTATATAATTCTATTATCAATTAAAATATGGCACAAAAGAAACTAAATATCACAATTACTACATATAATCGTGCAGATAGAGTAGAGAATGCAATAAAATCAGCATTAGACCAGGTTTACGATAACTATACTGTAACAGTTATTGATGATTGTTCTACAGATGATACGCAAGAGAGAGTATCTAAATACTTTAATGATCCAAGATTTTGTTACATAAAATTAGGAAAGAATGTAGGAACATATCAAGCAAGAAATTTGGCAGTACTTGTAAATGACTACGAAGCTATTACTTTTTTAGATTCGGATGACATTATAGATCGAATGAAACTATTGCTTCAATCAAGAGCTTTGTTTATAAGAAGAATTTTTGACGAAAATGAAATTCAAGGAATGGACTTTGGAATTGATGATCCTCAAAATATGGTGCAAATTGCTACAAGCGCAGTTAACTTTATTTCTCCTGATGGTCATGTTTCCCACATTGGTAGCATAACTTCACTTATGGACATGATGGTTCCAAATGTTTCGCTACCAAATAGACATAGTATATCTTTTACTCACGTAACACCATCACTAGTAAACAAGTCAGTTTACCGAGAACTTGGAGGATACATGCCAGCAAGAGTTAGTGGTGACGTAGAATTTAAAGACAGAGCTGTGTGTTATGGAGTTAACTATTTCTATATTCATCAGGCTTTGGTTACTATGATAAATGGTGCTGATTCACTAAGCGTTAATAAAGAAACAGACTCGAAATCAAAAATTAGAGAAGAAGTTACTAGAGTAAATCAAGAACGACTTAAAGGAATGAGAGTAACTAAAGATAAACAAGAATTCAGAGATAAATATCAGGTTCCACTAACTCTAGAAGAAATGGAAATTGAGTTCATAAGTAATCCTGCTTTACTCACAATAAACAAAGAAATCCCAGCCACTGAAGCTACTTTGAATAAAATTCAGGCAGAGATGCAGAAGTTTATTCATTAATTGTAGACACAAGGTGTTTTATAATTATCTCTCCAAGGTGGATTCCAACTGCGTCCTGGAATCTACCAAAGAAAGGGAACCTGTTGATTTCAAATATTTTCAATTTCCCTTCGTGCAGTATGTAATCAATACCACAGTACTCAAGCCCGAGAGATTTGCAAAGTGACGAGAGTTTGTCTAAAATTTCTTCTGACTGGAGATACTTTTCCTGTTTATCAGACATGTTAGATTTGAACCCTTCTACTGAATTTCTCTTTACTGTTCCAAGAGGGACTCCGTCTAATACTATTGTTCTGAAATCATAAATTTCATCCATAGCTAAAAACTCTTCAATCTTAATCTCGTGGATAGGCCGATGATTAAATACAGCCTTAACGTCTTCGATATTGTTAACTAATCCCACTCCATACCCAGTGTAGGATACCTCACTATTAGAGTTTTTGGTAACCATTGGGAAAGTTATATCATCTGATGTGAGATTTTCAGCCTGTGGAGTAAACACTGCTTTTGGAGTTATATCGGCAAATTTTTGAATTACGATACTTTGAATGAATTTATTAGATAAGTTAGGATGCGTGAGAAGACTTTTTTTATTTAGTATTCTTTTATTCGGGTACAACAGACATAGGAAATAATGCACAGTTTCATATCTTTCGTCTAGCATTACGATTATATCGGCATCCTCGAATTCCTGTTGATGGCTTGTAACACGTGGGTTGTTGTCAGTAGCCGATATTACTAGCTTTTTTACGTCAATAAACTCATGCGATAGGCCGTTATTGATCGCCCCTTCTTCAAAGGCTTCAATCCATTTTGGAACAAATGTATCTCCTATTATTAATAATTTCATACGTGTTTACTGATAATATACTATAAACTTTTGCCAATTTCAGCAAATTCTTCAGCACTTAGGTAATGTGTAAATTCTTGATCAGCATTAAAAACTATTTCTGCTTTAACTCTTATTACAAATCTCTCGATTTCTGTTGTAGATACTCTCGTATCGTTTTTGCCTAACAATATCTTTATTGGTGAATTCCATTTTCGATTATTATTCAAATAAAATTTGCTCGTGAGCTCTTCAAAATACCTTTTTGAATAATCATACAATCCTTTAGTTTTGTATTTTTTTGTAATCTGATTCTCACCAGTTGAGCTAAGATTTTTAATATCTTTTTTAAACCACTTCTTATGCTTACTAAGTTTCATAAGTGGGGCAACCAATGTAATGGAGAATTTGAAGTTCTTGTACTTTTTCTCTAGTTTTTTCACACTTTTAAGTACTACTGCACCTGATATAGAGTACCCCACAAGATGAAATTCTTTAAGTGATGGGTAGTTCTTCACTATGTGCACAAACAATATGTCTATATCTTCAATTCTTTCTCCTAGTGAAGGATATTCTTTAAGTCTAGTTGAACTTCCGTGACCTCTTGAATCAAGCAGGATTTTAAAAATCGAGTCTTCAACCTTATCGAAAACTGCACTGGATTGATTCTCCAAACTAGGGTGAAAATGGCCATGAATGAAAATGTAAGCCGTAGAAGAGTCTGCGTTGCCACAGTAATGATATGCCAAGTGACCGAAATCAGTGACGATATATTTAGTTTTGTACTTCGTTTTATAGTCCATTTTTGGTAAAATACGAACTGATTATAATATATAGAGATAATATAGACTATAGAAAATTATGTGGAATTATATGTGGCTTCAAAACCTTACCTACAAAACAATTGAAGAGCTGGACCCCGATTACTATATTCTCAAAACGTCATATAATAGTCTTAAAGTTTATGAACTCCTGTTTGAGATTTTAAAGCTAAGAGGAGAGGAGGTAGTGTTGCCGGCAAACCAACCTGATTTCACTCAATTAAAAGTGGAAATTCTGACAAAACTTCAGAAAGTCTCAACAAAAAATGAGCCAGAGACAGTAATCAAAGAAGCTTTCTACCTAGGAATGTTATGCACAGCTTTAATTCATGCAAATATTCCTGTACCAAATGCTTTGTTGCAGTTTGGACAAATACTGAGTAAGCAGTACCAGAATACAACGGACGCGGACTAAATGTCGTTTGGTTTGGTATAATAGACCGTCTGCAGTAAAAGGAGGATTCCCGTCTTCGCAATGCTATGGCGGACAAGCGCATAGTGGTCGAGTGCGCAGTCTTGCTCAATAAGATCTGGATTGTGCAAACGAAGTGCAGCAGAATTCATGATCGCATTAGTCCCCGAAGGGGAGAAAGGCTTTAAAAATGTAAAAAGGAGGATTCGCATAGTGGTCGAGCCCCAAAGGGGTCCCTTCGGGATGCGCCGCTATTGAAACAATGCATTACATCTATATACTAAAAAGCAAAATTAGAAAGTCAAAGTATTATCTTGGTGTAACCGGTGATATCGAGAAAAGGCTTCATAAGCATAACTCAGGTGGTAACAAGTCAACCAGAGCTTTTAAACCATGGGAATTATTATATAAAGAGGAATTTTCTGAGAAACGCTCTGCGTATAAAAGGGAGTATTTTTTAAAAAGTCCTGCAGGGTATTTAACTAAAAAGGGTATAATAGACACGTTAGATAAAGGAGGATTCGCATAGTGGTCGAGTGCGCAGTCTTGGAAAGGCTGTAACCAGCAATGGTTCAAGAGTTCGAATCTCTTATCCTCCGCCAATTTTTAAAACATAAACTTGGATGATTTGAGTCGACTTAAACATAATACTGAGATGAGAACGAAAGTTCGACTATTATCCTCCGAATTTCTAAAAACTTGAACTTTAAGCCCACTTTTTCTAAACTTTTTTAGTTTGAGTGAAGGATAAAGAAGTTCAATAATTCTAGATACGATCTATTTCATTTGCTACATTCAATTATTTTAATATCAAAAGCACTAGCAAAGTTATAGATACCAAAAAGGAAATTGCACTTCCAAATAGGATCATTTTCTTGAATGATTTAGTTGAAAACACCTTCAAATTCTCAAAATCTACAGATTCTGCTGCTGTAATTAGCTCCGCTTCATTCTTTATGTTACTCACATGGCCAGGGCTGTCTGATACAAAATGTTGCGCATATGGGAAGCAAGCAAGTTGAGAAGGTTTGTCTTTAAACAGACCTGGATACCAAGTATTGAGTTCTAAATTTAGCTTTTCTAAGGGAACATTTAAAGCTTTAATAACCTCACCTGGATCAAACTTCAGGGAGAAAATCCCAACATCACCTTCTGCCAATTCACGTCCATAACCGATGGATAAGTTACCTTCAAGCCAAAGTCTTTGGTCCAAATTTTTCATTTCTGTGTTTTCAATGTTGCTATCAAAAACAATTTGACGGCTATTATCATCTCGCTTGATATCTACAATTACTGTTCCATTATAGTTAGTTGTTACTACTGCCTTGCTACTATTTGGAGAACGTAAACCATACTTATGATCATAACTAATGGTGTTTGAGTCATAATCTACTATTATCCAGCTTAACAATCCAGTCTTTTTGTCTTCGGCGATAATATAAAATTCTACACGAGATCCCCAAAATGCACTTGTATGAGCTGTAAAGCAGCCAAATATACAATAAAATTTGGGTTCGTCGTTATCAAAAATCTTAGTCTTTATTAATTCAAAGTCATTTGGAAGCAAAGCTTTTGCTTTATCTAAATCAGCAATTTCATAACATAGAAAAAAGGCATAAGGTTCAACAACAAAGCCCATGTATGGCGCTGTCTTTCCTGATGCTTTAATAAACTTATCTTGAATAAACTTTGGTAAAAGCTTATTAAACGGCTGAATAAAATGCAGAGCACCTACATCCATAGGATTAACAAGATTCTCTACACCTTTAGTAAATTTTTTACTATTCATCATGAATATTTAATGGTTATTTCTTTACATGGGCCTTAAAGTCCCCGAGAATATTTGCCATGCAAGAGCTGATTTAGCTACCAAGCTAAGAATAATGTAAGCTTTTTCTCCAAAGAGGTAATTCTTCCAAGGACCAATTTGCTTGTATTGCAAGAACATATTTATTGCAAAACAATTGAAGAATACAAATATCGAAATTAGTATCCCATACACAAACGCAGGAATATTAGTGCTTACTGACGAGACAGCACCCAAGAAATACATAGTAATTACAATCCAAGGGATTATTCCAGCGATTACTCCGAAAATGTATGCTGTCCAGTTAGTTTTTTCTGTTGTTTGGTTATGTAGCTCCATCATCAGACCAAACAAGTTCATTGTAGCATTCAATCCAAATATCAGAATTAAACTAGGCAAGTCAAACATACCACAAAGTATTGCGATTGCTACGATCATCACAGATGAACTAAGTGAATATTCAATCCAACGTAAATAGTTGATCTTTAGTTTTAAATTTCTTATGTACCATTCGTATACTTTAGGAAGAATAAGCAATAGATGAAAGAAAGCAGATAAAAACAAGAATATTGAAATAAAGTGTTCTAAGTTTAGTTGAAGTGCCTCACTTGTTACAGGCAATACTGTACGAGCTTCGATATTAAAATCTAAGTAAGTAGTCGTAAGCGGAATTTTAAAGTCTTTGCTTATTGCAAACATTGCAATACCTTGAATAAAGTGAAGAAACGCCATGATAGCATTCCATCTGCGCAGATTTTTGTAACCATTTTCGCTATTCATATGTGAAATTAATAACTAGTTACAATATTGTAGTTCTTTTTAGTAGAGATTTCACTATTGATACTCATTTTAAATGTGCAGCGATAGTTACATTCTTGGATATAATCGTAGAAGTGTTATGGTTCGAATTACTTGTGTCAAAAGGGTAAAATCTTACTTTTTTCCTTTGCCCTTCAAATACAAAGTACTAGACTCATCTGCATGAGCTCCAGTAGTGCCAACATGTTTATCTGATATTTCAGCACCATTTTTTATGATATGAACAACTGCCATCCCATGGCCTCTGCCTAATTGAAATTCATTTTTTAACCACTCTAAGATCTCGCCAGCTTTTGTATCTTTTCCAAAGCCTTTTTTTGTAGCTAGGTCTATTAGCTCTTGAGGAGTTTTGCCTGTTTTCTCTTCAATGTTATCTAGGTAAGTTTGAAATGACATTCATGACTAATTAATATGTAAATAAAATATTATATCACTTAGAATCTGACAAATAGTCTGTAAAAGATGTTGTGCTTAAAAACACAACAAATATAAATAATTTCAAAAATGTTTTGATTACATTTTCCATTTAAAGTAGAATTAGTGCATTAGTTTTTTTTAGACTTTTATAACCTCTCTATGGAACATGTATCTCAAAGTCTATCGCGTTTATTAATTATTTTCGCTGCTACATTAGGTTTATTTGCTTTATCTACAATAATTTCTTCGAACAAAGTATTCGCTGCAGTTGATACTTGTACTTGGACAGGTGCAACAGACGGAGATATGGATGATGCAACAAACTGGTCTGGTTGCGACAACGGTAATCTACCAGAAGCTGGAGACTCGCTATTATTTGATTCTAGTGCTACTACTTTTACAATTAATTCTAATCTCGCTGTAACCTTCGATAACATTTTGGTTGATGACACTTACACTTTTAGTGCTGGAACTTTGCAGTTGGATGGAAACTTAACAATTTTTGCTTCAAATGTTTCATTTAACAACAATGTTGAAATGGTTGGTTCAGTTGGGCAAAAAGGTCTGAGTTTACAAGCCTTTAATACAACTTTTGCGAATCCTGTTGATTTAAACATTACAGGTGGAGGTTTCTTAACAGTATTCACTACCAATTCTAGCCAAGACTTACCATCATTTACAGGTACAACAACGCAAGCAATTTTTTATGGAAACCCTACAGCCCCATTAGAAATTTTTAATTCTAATCTTGTAGATTCAACGTTCATTGCTACTGCAGGTATCACACTTGTAGATGTAGTTTTCGTCTGCAACACCGACTTATGTCTTGGAGATGCAACTAATCAAGTATCTGTAGAGTATGGTAGTTTGGGAACCCCAACTGGAGCTGTACTACAATTTGACCTAACTGCAATTATATTTGACTATGATGTTGAATTTAACGATGGTGCCACATTTGGACCAGCAGTTTTAAGAGCAAATGAAAATGTTACTTTTAATGGTTCAATTACAATTACAACGGATACATTATTTGATTTACCAACTACAACAACGTCTCTAACATTTAACGGTCCTGTAGCTATTAATGCTGACCTAGATGTTGTAGCTGTAGATGGGCCATCAGGAATTTCTTTCTTTGGTCCGCTTTCTGGTACAGGAGATGTCTCTTTAACTAACGGTGATATCGCATTATTAAATAGTTCCCCAACATTTGACGGAGACTTTGTAATTCACTCTGGTGGTTCATTAGCCCCAACAGTTTCAGATTCATTAGGAAGCACAACTGGTACAACTACAATTGAAGCAGGAGCAACGCTAAGACTATCAACTAGTGGTGCGTATACTTATGTTGAAACGTTTTTCATCGCAGGTAATGGTAAATCTGGATATGACGCTGCTATTTTCAACACCAACCTAGGAGCACATGAGATAAGTGGAACTATAAATCTAACTGGTGATGCGAAAATTTTAAACAACGTCGGAGCCGACACTGCATTTGTTTTGTCTGGTGTCATTGCTGGAACTGGAAATCTAACTATAGAATCTGAGATATTAAATTTGCCAGTACGATTCGCTGGAGCTTTGCCTAATACTTATGTTGGAACACTAACAGTTACAGGAGGAACTCTCGCCTTGGCAAAAGCTGGAGGAGCAGAAGCTATTACTGGTAATGTTACTGTGAGAGATAATGGTACAGGAAATTCTGGAATACTTCAGATTGAGGATGATGAACAAATTTATGACACCTCAGTCGTTACAAATACTGCATTATCAACAGGAGCAGCACAACTCAGACTTGAAACTGGTGTTGCAGAGACAGTTGCAAGCGTTGTGAGTGCATTGGATGTGGACTTTAGCATCGTATTTGATAATGTTGGATTTCTAGCAATCAATAATACAGGTACTGCTGTTTTCGGAGGAAACATTGTACAGGTCGGAGCAGGTGGAGTCCTTATAAAGATAGGAACGGGAACATATGTTTTATCTGGTAATGTGTCGGGTGATTTAGGTATAGATGTGATCTCAGGTGTACTTTCAATCAACGGGAGTAGTGTAAGTACCCAACCAATCTCTATCAATGGTGGAGAACTGCAAGGAACAGGAACGATAACGGATGTTGTAGGTGTATCTGGTACTTTAGCACCTGGAAACAGCCCTGGAATCTTACTAGTAGGTAATTTAACTTTAGTTCCAGCTAATACATTTGAAGTAGAAATCGATGGTGCTGCACCAGGAACTGGGTACGATCAACTAATATCATCTGGAACAGTCGATCTTGGAGGATCAACACTAACAGTTATTCCTGGATATACTCCAGCATCTGGAGCAGTATTTGAAATTATCCTTGCTGACGCACCAATTGTTGGAACATTTGCAGGTCTTGCTGAAGGATCAACATTTGTGGCAGGAGGTCTTACATTTAGAATTAATTATAATGTTGCGATTGGTCCAGATTTTGGAGTTACACTAACATATATTGCAGGTACACTTACACCTACAGGTATTAGTTTTGTTGTACCAGTGTTAGCAGCAGTAGTTGGAATTTCAAGCATGACTGGATTAGTGGTGCTTAATAGAAGAAGAAAATAGAGTATAGAAGAAATTTAAGAGCCTGAGTAATCAGGCTCTTTTTTATATCATTCGTGCTTTAACTACTAATCGCTTTTCTGATGTAAATATTGGAGTACAAGTATAAATTGTTATTTCGTTTGGGATTTCAGAGGCATCTCTAATTTCGGTTTGATGAGGGTACACTTCAAATACAGAATGTACTACATAAGCATAGTCTTTTCCTTCCCAGTACACTAAAAATTTATCGCCTACAACTATTTGATCTAGATTGTATAAAGTCTTTGTATTAGGAGGTAGATACTGAAATCTATGCCCTGCTAAAATCATATTTCCAAGCTGAGAAGGATCTGTACCAAATGGTTCTCTCCACACACCTTCCTCAATAAGCATCACATCCTCTGAATTTCCTTCTAAGATTTCTGCGTCTACACCTATTTTAGGAATCACAAGTCTGTTTCCAACAGGTACTTCGGTGGAGTTATTCTCTTTAACACCTAAATCTACAGAGTATGAGGTTGGATACTTCAAAAATGTAGGATCTGGAGGATTTAATCGTGCTTCTAGAGATGGAATCAGAGGTAGAACTAGTGCAACTGCTGAAGCTAGTACTACAAGCACCAGAAATAATACAAAAAGCTTTTTCTTGATATTTTTTTTCTTAACGGGTAACGCTTTCGTGACCCTGCTCGTTTCAACTTTAGTACTTCTCGCACTTATATCTGTAATGTTTGTAGAACTTACTTCTGCCATAAACAATTATACCTCGAAATTGTAACGGTGCTTTCAATAAATAAAGTTTTAAAGTAAAATTAATTAATAGAAATATGGACTCATCAGACAACGCAAAAATTCTTAATGCAATAAGACATCCTAATCCAAAAGCTTCGTTTGTAAACGGAATATTTAATGGTATTGGATTCATTATTGGTTCTACGATTGTGATTGCTATAGTTGTCTTATTCTTAAGGCCTTTTGTAACAGTTCCAGTTATTGGAGATATGATAAACGACATTATAGAAGTTGTAGAAAGCAAAAGACCCCAAGCAGAAAATGATGACCAGTTAAGAATCTAGCTTTTTGAAACTCGGTATCAACATTATCAAATTCCCATTCTATGAAAGCAATAATCAAAAGCCTAAGAAGTGAATTTATAACAATTGGTATAGTTTCTTTGCTAGTTCTGATCATGCATTTCCTCTTTCATGGAAACAAGGTTTTGAACTTTTCTTACAGCATTTTTTATCTCGACGAAAGCTTTTCTATTGGTTCAATCTTAACAACGGCAATTGCCTTTGCGGTGTTCCTGTACTCCATAAAAGTGTTCGTACTATCTAAGGGCTCGAGGGAGAAATTGACTTATCTTGCGTTCTCGGTAGTTTTTTTAGCTTTTGGTTTCGAAGAGGCTTTCAGCTTTAGAGATGAGTTGAATACATTCATAAAAGAGAACATCGAGTTTCTTTCTAGCGCAGCAAATTTTTCGTGGATAATCTCTTTGGGGATTTTCGTGGTAGTCTTTTTTGCTTTTATAATTTACTCAGCAATAAAGGAGACTAAACTAGTCAAACTCTCGATGCTAGGAGGAGTTTTATGCCTATTGGGCGTGGTAATATTAGAAATTATAGGTGGACGACTCTATGGTGTGTCGGATACATATATAGTCGCTGTTGGAATAGAAGAATTCCTTGAAATGCTAGGTTTAGCTTTTTTTCTTAACGGCTTGGCTTTGAAGCTTGATTTGCTAAAGAAGTAGCTTGTTACATTGCGTTTTGCCAAACTCCCAGCACATTTCCTTCAGAATCCTTAAAGTATGCACACCAACCCATGTCTGCGACTGGAGTTTTTGGAACTTCAACACTTCCTCCCGCTTCTACAATTTTTACTAAGTGTTCGTCGATGTTTTCGACCGTGATGACTAGTAGAGGATGTTTCAATTTGTCGTCTCTTTTATAGTAATCGCCATTGATAGCTCCAGGATTTTTTGGAGTTCCGTTGTCTGTTTCTGTAGTATCTACTAATACCGTGTCTCCTAGAATATCTGTAGTCTTCCAACCAAAAACTGTGGAATAAAACTT
>CAZYSE010000018.1:0-4821 GCA_964650085.1 uncultured Candidatus Saccharibacteria bacterium
TTTGTTTAGAACCTCATCGTAATATTCTTGAGGATAATAGTACAAATATCCTGATCTGTTAAACCCATCTGATTCAATATTACTTGAGTCTACAGGCATAACAAACCTTACCCATGCTCTGTACGCAAATCTTAAAGTAGAATCATACTGTCCGTAGAATACCCCGTTGTATATTTGGGGCTGTTGCCACTTAACTTTTACTTCTCTGTAAACGCTTCCATCTGGAGTTATTCCAACATAGTGGTCGACAGTGTTTCGTACCCATCTGTTTAGTTTCAGTGCACAGTTTTGTGCTTCTGCTAGACTAAAATAGTCCCCTTTTACATCTTTTGCATACCTACCACTCATTCCATAAGAGTCATAGTATGCCTGCATTTCGGGGTTTTTAGAAGCTAGACCAAAGTCTCTAGATTGGAAGGCTTTAACAATAATATCTACAATCTTTGGAATATCAGAATAAGGTAAATCAAACAACTTTTCTTTGACTGCATCAGATACCTGTCCAATAATATCTTTTCTTCCTTGTTGATAAGATTGGTACTTCTCTTCGTTGTCCGTTTCTGCCTTAATAAAAGAGAATAGTGTTTCTGCGTTTACTTCTCCAAATCCTTCAACAAATAGAGGAGATACTAAGGATAATATATTCTGAGCAAAGTTAAAGTTAAGAATGAGCATATTATCGTACTCTGGGTAGTCGGAAGGATAGTAATCTCTCGCAAGGTCATAGTAATCTTTAAATAGCATCAGACTTTCATATAAATCTGGATAGTGGTTGGAATCCTGAGCACGCGCTTCAGTTGCTCCACACCCACTATTCATCAAGTATGCTTGTCCATATATATTATTATGAGGCATGGCCCGCCCTATTCCCCATAAATCAAGTTGTAGAATTGTTGTGTCTTCAAGCTTTATTTCATCAGTAATCTCTCCGTTTCGCAAAGTGACGTCTCCAAAAGCAGTTAAGATTCCACCGGAAGATCTCATCTCGGCTTCGTTTTGCATTACTACTAGAAAAGTAGAGTCTTCTTTAGACCCAAGCAGATCGGGTAAGTATTTAATAAAGTTAACTGTTTTGTTGGACAACTCAGGAAATTCTGCACCTAAATTATTCACGGATTCCAATTTCCCAGAAATATCTACACCAGGTAGAGAAGGAACATAGTTCAAATCAATCTCGGCTATTTCGTCAAAAATTCCTATTATTTGAGGCTCAATATCTCTATACAGTTCTAGGTATTGAGGAAACTCTTTCAAAATTAGTGAGATCGAACTTTCTTCTTCTTCAGCTGTACCTAGTGTTCCAAGAACAGAAGCTTCGTTTCTATCAGTAGAGAAGCCTGTGGCAACTAAAATGTTTTTAAGTTTTGGAATAGAGTACTCGATTAAGGTGTTAACTTTATCTAATATTCGGCTACCAGTTTTAAAGTTCTCGTAATACCCTTTAGTTTGATCAATCGTTTTTAAAAATTCAAATTTCGATATTTCTGTATCTATCTTTGTTAATTCATCTTGAACGTTGGACAAATATGTATCAATGTTCGCAATATTTTTTACGCTAAGGTCTTGGATTAAAAGAGAGGCATTTTCTTGAATATTTTCTAAGTAGCCTAATACTTTAAACCCAGGCAAAACAGCAAATTGAACAAATACTAATCCCAAAGCTATTAAGATTATTCCAACCAAAAACGAAAGTACTCCAATGGCTTTTCGGATTTTGGGCCAACGGTTTTTGTTATCTTTTGTTTTCAAAGACGTAGTATCCGCAGTTGGTTTTCCTAATCGTGTATTTTGCATTTATAAACTTTGTAACCAACGTTCTGCACTTATGGCAGCTTTGCAACCTGATCCAGCTGCCGTAACCGCCTGTCTGTAAATATGATCTTCAACATCACCTGCAACAAAAACTCCTTCTATTCCAGTGTATGTTCCTCGATCTGCAATTAAATATTTCTCTGGATTTAATTCTAACTGATCGTCTAAGAATGCAGTATTTGGTATGTGTCCAATTGCTAAGAATAATCCGTCAGTAATTAATTCACTTTCTTCATTTGTTGAATTGTTTGTTAATTTCAAACCTGTAACCTTAGTTGTTCCTAACACTTCTTTAATTTCCGTATTTAAAATCACTTCAATTTTTTCATTAGCAAATAATCGTTCTTGCATAATTTTACTAGCTCTAAGTTCGTCTCTTCTATGAATTAAGTAAACTTTTGTCGCAAATCTTGTTAAAAAAGTTGCTTCTTCGACGGCAGAATCTCCACCTCCAACTACAACTACAATTTTGTTTCTAAAGAAAGCTCCGTCACATGTAGCACAAGACGAAACACCTTTTGCCCAGAATTCGCTTTCACCAGGTATATTTAGCATGCGAGGTGAAGCTCCAGTTGCAATAATTACGGATTTTGCCTTAAACACCTTATCACCAACACGAATCTCTTTAATTTCCTGATTCAATGAAACCTTTGTTACGTCTTCATCAATTATCTCGGTACCAAAATGTTCAGCCTGTTTTCTCATATTTGCCATTAGTTCTGGACCATCGATTCCTTCCGGGAATCCAGGGTAGTTTTCTACAATAGTAGTAGTCATTAGTTGACCTCCCCAAACTGTACCTGCAATTACAAGGGGATTTAACCGAGCTCGAGCTGCATACAACGCAGCAGTAAGGCCAGCAGGGCCTGAGCCAATTATTATTGTTTCTTTTATATCGTCCATATATTTAATACGCTATTCAGCAGAAGAAGTTACACCACCTTCTACATCGTCAGTTTCTAAAATAGCAGTTAATAGTTCAGTTAATTCTTTTTGTGGGATAACTCCAGCATCTCTGAAAACCATTTCTCCATCTTTAAATATCATATAAGTTGGAATAGCCATGATTTCTAAGCTTTGCATTGTTTCTTGATTAGCATCTGCATCCATTTTAAAAAAAGATATCTTGTCATGCATTTCTTCTGCAACCGCATCTACAATAGGAGTGAAAGCAACGCATGGTTTGCACCAAATTGCCCAAAAATCTATAAATACAGGTTTAGTCTTGGATGCTTCCACAATCATCTCTTGAAATGTTGCATCTGTAGCCTCTTTTACGTGTTCGCTCATATATTTTGTATAAAATTTAGAATACTTCCCATTTTACTCCAACTAGTGCGAAATCTGAAATTCGAAATATGAAGATCGAAAAAGTGCATTCCTTTGATCGTTAGAGTGCAAGGAATTCTTAGAAGCTTTTCTATCTTCAAATTTCTTTTTTCGTGCTTCGTTTCAGAAGTATTTGATTTTCATTACATCTTTAACTTTTTCCATCATTATTCTTGCTTCGTTCTGGGTTTTCTTTGTTCCTTCGATAACTATTTCTTTTACTCTTTCCATTGGAAATTGATTTCTCCTTTCTTGAATCGGTTCTAAAAAAGCATTAATCGCAATCGCCAGTTTATCTTTAACTTCTACGTCACCTACAGTTCCCTTTAAATACCTAGCTTTTAAATCATCAACTTCTGCAACATTCGTGTTAAAAAAATCATGGTAAATAAATACCGGATTTCCTTCAACTTTTCCAGGATCGTTAGCGTGAATTCTTGTAGGATCCGTGTACATTCGTTTTACTTTAGCTCTAACTTCTTCTGGCGTATCCACCAAGTTGATTGTATTTCCCTTGCTTTTGCTCATTTTCGAATCGCCATCTGTTCCCACCAAGTTTTTTTCTACACCAAAAAGCGGTTTTATTTCTTTCATCAAATTAGTTTTGTAAGTGCTGTTGAACCTTCTAGCTATAACGTTTGTGAGTTCTAGCATTGGTGCTTGGTCGGTTCCTACTGGAACAACATCAGTTCCTATGAATAGAATGTCTGCTGCTTGGCTTACAGGGTAACCTACAAACCCAAATGGAATCGAATCACCAAAATTCTTGTCTTTAATTTCTGTCTTAACAGTTGGATTTCTCAACACTTCATTATGTGAGACTAAATTCATAAAGAATACTGTCAGCTCTGCAATTTCGGGGATCATGGATTGAACAAAAATAGTTGCTACTTCTGGGTCGAGTCCACAGGCTATGTTATCTTGCGCTACTTGAAATACATTGTTTGCCACTTTTTCTGGATTATCATAATTATCTGTCAACGCTTGTACATCTGCTATCAAGTAGAAAAGGTCGAACTCGTTTTGTAGTAGAACTCTATTCTTTACTGATCCTACATAATGTCCAATGTGGAGAGGTCCTGTTGGTCTGTCACCGGTTAAAATTCGTTTTTTACTATTCATAAAGTAATAATATCAGTTATTGGTATAGTTGTATAAGTAATTATGGGTGTACAAAATTTGGTGGCTAGCACCAGGTTAATGAAGTGGCTGTGTTATTCAAGGCATAATTCATATTGTAATTTTATCAAAAAGACAACCGATTTGTAAGCCCGCATTCACATCCTTCACAAGTGGCAAGGTACATGTTATAAATCTCAGTTATGAATTTTAAATATGTACATTAAACAAGAATGGCAAGAAGCTATTGAACAGAGCAAAGAACCGATCCTAGAGTGGATTGAAGCTGTTTTGGATCACTGGACTACAAAGAAAAGAAATCTGCTTCGATATAGAAGAAGGCACAAGATGCTTAAAGGTTTATTGGATATTCCCGATGAAGAGAGAACTGTATATCCCTTTCTTCCAATTTTGTTTGATTTTCTTGAAGATCGTTATTCTTTTTCTTTTGACGATTCGACAGATCCCGAATCAGAACTAGTAGATAATCCAGCTTTTTTTGAAGTTGTTTGTATTGCAAGAGAGCTTCACTCATTGACTTATAAATTTGTAGTAGACAAA
>CAZYSE010000018.1:4831-17510 GCA_964650085.1 uncultured Candidatus Saccharibacteria bacterium
AGCTGGAGGAGTTGTTACATCGAATGGCTGGCAATTTATCGGATGAAGACTTTGAAAACGAGCAAGATCTCTTAGACAGTGATTTAGCTTATCAAACATCCGAAGAGGAGCCTTAATCTTTTGCCATCCACTTTAACCTTTCTTCCTTATCCATGTGCTCGATTGTGTATCGAAGCATCGTACGTGGCATGGTTTTATGATACTTCTTCAAAAATCCTCGAATTATTTCCATATCAATTTTCTTTCCGACTTCCCTAAGCATCCAGCCTGTGGCTTTGTGAATCAAATCATGTTTATCGTTCAATAAGATTTCAGAAATAGCTAATGTGTCTTTGGACTCACCTAAACCGATAAAATGAAAAGTAGAAATTATTGAAATTCGTTTCTCCCACAAATCAGAAGATTTGGCTAATTTGTAAAGTATATCGCGAGGATTATCTGCTAAATATCCACCAACAATTTGATGAGCAGATAGATCTACTAAGTCCCAATTATTTATGAACTTCGTATTTTTTAAGTATAGATCGAAAATTTCCTTACGCGATTCGACTTCTTTAGCGCGTTCAAACTTCATTACTAAAATTATTAAAGCCAATAGTCTTGCTTCATGATATTCATTATGGAGAATTTCTAGAGTTTCGTTCAATGTAATTTCACTGAACACTTTTTTTGCAATGGCTCGAACCTGGGGAACTGTGAGTCCAAGAAATTTGTCGCCTTCGCCGTATTCACCTTTTCCTGTTTTAAAGAACCATTCGTTTGTACGTTTCTTAGCTTCTGAAGATTGGGATTTTAGTTCTTTTATAAGCTCTGTCGCTTTCATAAAATAAGTTTATCATATTCCCTTTGTTGCAGATTATTACACTCACACTAGGGAAAGTGAACTCTTTATTGTAGAATTGAGTATTTAACACACAAATATGGACAGAATTCCTAATCCGCAGAGTTTAGCCAGCAAGCTTGATGAAATTAACAAAAGGCTAGAATTAGCAGGTTCAAAAGTAAAAGCTCTATTAGTTAGTCCAGATACAAAGCTTGAGACGAGGCCGTCTGGAAACAGAGTATTAAAGAGCACAGACGATGGTGATATAAACCTTGCAGGATTCGCTGATCTCCGCCTTCAACAACGTACGGAAGAAGACATGATATTAGCTCAAAAAGGAATTGATTTAAATCTTCCACTGTCTGGAATTAGCGTTATCTTGGTAGATAGGAATACAGAAGAAACTCCAATTGGAGTTTTGAACTATATTGTTGCTTCACCTGAATTTTTAAAAGTGAAGAAATTGGTCAAAAAAGCAGAAAAGGACGAAGTCGAAGGAATCGAAATAGTCAGTGCCGTTTCAGCACTAAATTTAAATCCAGAGCAATTACCACATGTAGTTATCCCTGGGTGGCATTACTTTAGAGAACAATCGCGAAATCCCGAAACTTTTGATTTTGAATCGGCTAGAATTGCAGCAGAGATAGGTAAAGCCGTGCTCACAGAAATTAGCTCAAAGTTAGAATCTGAAGGTAAAAAATCTATTGTCGTATTTGAACAGGATGGGAAAGTTGCAGAATCAGATGTAACTGAAACAATATTTGACTTTGGGTCATTACCAGAAGGGACATTTGTGAGTAAAGATGATCCGAGACTAAACGTCCAGACGTCTACCGGCAGTTTAAATTTAGTCGATGTTCTAGGCCAAGGTAGCAACGAGGCCAGACTAACAGGAAGAATGGCGAAGAGAGCGGGACAACAACTAACGGATTACGCACATCTGACTGACAATCAGTTTGGTCCTATAGCTGTTGGAGACCTCGAGCAACTGATTAACAGTTTAAGAGTTTAGTGTCTAAAACGGTGAATTTATAAGTAGTTCGCTGTATATGCTCCTGTTTTCCAGAAATGCATATATCCCTCTCTTCGAGAGTGATATATGCTTAAGTTATCAAACACCAAAGCTACGGCACAGTTAAAGTCCAATCTAACCAAAGTTTCTTGGAAATGCATGAATATTGCCTATAATTTTTTTAATAGACAATATATATGCTCCCACTGTGAATAAATACTAGTTTTAGTGATTCTAAAGTATCGTATGCTCCTGTTTTCCAGAAATGCATGTATCCCTGAGAGTGATATATGCTCAAGTTATCAAACACCAAAGCTACGGCACAGTTAAAGTCCAATCTAACCAAAGTTTCTTGGAAATGCATGAATATTGCCTATAATTTTTTTAATAGACAATATATAATCACCTCATGCAGAGCAAAAGAACCTACAACATTTATCTTGGAATTGTAACGACCTTTTTTTCGTTGCCAATTTTAGCCCCAATTTTCTTGAAACTTGGCTGGATTATTCCAGCTAAAATTATTTATTTTGTTTATAGCTTCTTTTGTCACCAATTCTCAAGTAGATCAATAAACGTTTTTGATTTTCAATACGCTTGGTGTGCCCGGGACACTGGAATTTGGTTCGGAATATTACTAACGGCAGTCTTGGTGCGAATTGGGCTTCTTCGATCAATAAAATGGTATTGGATAATCCCATTCTTAATCCCAATGGCTTTGGATGGTGGACTTCAAACAATCTTTACAATATTCAACCTTGACCCTAATGGTGTATTAGTAGGCAATCCGATTTATGTCAGCTCAAACTTCACTCGATTTATTACAGGTGCTATGTTTGGTATTGGTGTAGGTTGGTGGATGGCTATTCAAATCAAAACAATTGCTAATATTAACGTAGATAAATTTAATATTAATCGATACGTAAAACTTGGAATTGTTGTTCTGCCAATATTCGTAACCTACTTTGCATTAGTTCAAATTTGGACAGTGACAAGCATAGAAAACAAACCCTTAGATGCTCTAGACTTTGCTGTTAAAACTACAAGAGGCAATTTTTTTGCTAGACGAGAAAATGCTATATGCTCAACAGATGGTGTAGGGGATTTAGTTAATATGGACTGTTTTTTAGGAAGAGAATAAAGATATGGATGATCAAATGTTTTCAAAAAGAAGTCCGTTCGAAGAATTTATCGAAGGATCTACTTTTCCTGTAGACATTCCATATGATGATTTTCAAAAATTTGTCACAGAAATTAATAACGTAATTGCTCTTCATATTGATTACTTTGATGTAGTTGCGCTAGAACGAGAATTATCTTTTATAAGCGAAGAGAACCCCCTAAAAAATGTAATATTAGGATTAATAGATAAGTATGCACTAAGCTTAGAGAGAGAGAATCGCCAAGGGACTTATTTAGATGTAAGTACTTTGATCTGGAGAGCAAACTGGATTCTAGAAGAACAATTGTTTAGACCCGATGTAAGAGACGAGAATTTCTACGAGTTTAGAAATGCTACAAGAAAAACCCTAGAATCAGTCACTAATCCCTATGTTAGAGAGTTGTTACTTGCGGATGTTGAATCAGAAGATGGTTGTTTGGTAAGTTTTTTAAGGGATGAGCTTAAGTTGTTTCGACCCGATCTTTTTGATGATGAGGAAACAGAGTCTAATAGGGTTGAAATTTCAGTTGAGCAAGAAAAATTTGTAGATGAATTTATACTCGAAAATATCGTTGAATTTTTCGGCCCAGACACAAAGGCTGGTAAGGCTTTAAATATCTTTATAGCTCTTGTAACCAAGTTTCAAAATCTAGATATAACTGAAGAAGAATTAGACGAGTGGTTCGACAGTCGAAAGAGTAAGCTATCGAATACAAACAGATTATCAAAATTTAATCCCAAAGAATTGTCAGTTCTTGTTGAAATCGGAAAAGTACTTCGGAACGGTGTCAAAAGGTTAGATCTCAAGTTTATCAATAAATTTGATGAGCAAGAATCAACGGATTTCTACAATATTTATGCTTATTTTTCTGAAGCCATAATTAGTTATTTGATTAAAAGGTTTGAAGATGGGCTGGATGGGGTTAAAATTAGCAATCTTGTAGCGACAAATATGATAAAAGGGGTCTTTTTTGCTCCAAGCGAATTTTTTACAAGGAATATTATAGCTGAGGAGCCGATAAGGCACATGATTCAAAACATGTATAATGGTTTAATTGATCTAGAAAAATAATATGAAAAGTTACGTAGGTTTAGAAATTCACGTTCAGGTAAAAACAGACTCTAAAATGTTCTGCCGATGTAGTGCAGATTACTTCAGCAAAGAGCCAAATCTAAATGTTTGTCCAGTTTGTTTTGGTTTACCAGGTGCATTGCCAGTACCAAATAAGTTGGCTTTTGAAAAAGCAGTGAAATTAGCATTAGCTTTAAACTGTAGCATTAATCAGAGTACAAAATTCGATCGAAAGCACTACTTCTATCCAGATTTACCAAAAGGATATCAGATTTCTCAGTACGATAAACCAATTGGATTTGAAGGATATGTAGAAATTGAACTTGAAGGTGACAGCAAGAGAATTAGAATTCAACGAGTTCATTTAGAAGAAGATACAGGAAAATCTACACACTCAGATTCTGGTGATGAAACGTACCTTGATTACAACAAATCTGGCGTTCCTTTGGCAGAAATTGTAACTTATCCTGATTTTGAAAACGAAGAAGAAGTTATCCTTTTCGCTAAAAGATTAAAACAAATTGTTAAATACCTAGATGTTTCTGATGCAGAGATGCAAAAAGGTCAAATGAGATTTGAGTTGAACATCTCTACTTCATTAGAAGAACTGCCTTTAGGTGAACTACCTGATTTCAAAGTAGAGGTAAAAAATATAGGTTCTATTTCCGTTTTGGAGAAAGTGTTACAGAACGAGAACGCAAGACAGATTGAATTATTGAAAAAAGGAGAAAAAATTACTCCACACACAAGAGGTTTAAAAGACATGTCTGGCGAAACTGTTTTCCAAAGAGCGAAAGAAACTGCCGACGATTACCGATATTTTCCAGAGCCAGATATTCCACCAATACAGGTTTCCGACGAAATGCTAACTCAACTTAAGTCTGAAATGCCTGAACTTCCACATCAAAGAAAACAAAGGTATTTAGAATCAGGTCTAGAAAATGAACAGGCAGATATTTTAGTAGAAGATGTTTCGAGAGGAGATTGGTTCGACCAACTACTAAGCACGAAGAACGAAGATCGAAGATCGAAAAATGAAAGCCCAGAGCTCACAGCCCACAGCACACCTGCCTTCGCTGAAGCTACGTCAGGCAAGCAGCTCATAAAGGAGTATGCAAAGTGGTTGTTGGGAGATATTTCAGCGTGGCTGGAGAAAAAGAAAATTGATATTAAGGAAATGCCTCTTTCAAACGAAGATCTAATTTATCTTGTTAGCATGATGCAGGAGAAGAAAATTTCGGGTACGATTGCAAAACAAGTTCTAGAAGAAATCTTTGAAAATGGAGGAAGAGCAGAGGAGATTGTAGTGTCAAAGGATCTTTTACAGGTTCAGGACGAAGGAGCAATCGATCAATTTGTAGACGAAGCTATTTCAGCAAATCCTAAAATTGTAGAAGACCTAAAAAGAAACCCTAACGCGATTAAGTTCTTGGTTGGGCAGGTGATGAAGTTGAGTAAAGGAAAGGTTAATCCAAGTGTGGCGGAAGAAAAATTGAGAAGTAAGCTATCAATCTAACATGGGTGAAAAAATAAAAATTTCTGAAGATGAAATGATCTTGGAATTTCTACAAGCAGAAATCGAGTCTTCACGGTTTCAGAAAGTTCTCTCCGAAGAGTTAAAAACACAAGAATCAGACCATTCACTAATAATAACTCCAGATTTAACTGATCCTAAGCAAAATAGTCTACGAAAATCCATATTCAAGAAATATCGCGATTATGAGAATGAAAATGGTTTATTTGAAGGTTTCCCAAAAGATGTTGAGTGGTTTGTAGAAGACTTAAGCAAAGAAACTTTGTTTACAAATGTTTTCTACATCGATTACAGTTATTGGAACGAAATAACAAATGGGACAAGATTGCCTATAGATGCAGTGGAACGAATTAATAATGATATTAAAGTGTTTGATGTGCCGTACGATAATTTTATTGCGGCAAGCTCAGATTTTAAGCAAGGGAAGAAGTTCAAGAGATTAATCTTAGTGTCGGATGGGTCAAAGTATGTAATAGTTGAAGGTCATCTAAGAATGACGGTTTACGCAATGAATCCTGATTTAGTTCCCGAGTCGCTCCAAGTAATTGTGGGGTATTCTAAAAGTATTCATGGATGGACTTCATTCTGAATCAATGCCCTAAACACACAATCCCTTTGTCAGAATTAGATTTCCACGTTAAAATCCGGAATGTCGGAAAATAATACAGAGTTAAAAAGTAGCTTGCATACTACACGATTGGCGGTAGAAGTAATGAAGGTCAAACAACGCATTAAACATAACACCGAAGAACACAAGGTTCAAAGGAACAAGTTCTCAAAAAAAGTGCACGGTTTTGCTAAATATTTAAAGCAACTAGAGCAAGATAATCCAAAGCTGTTTGAAGAACTTTACAATTCTTTTCTTCATGTTCTGTTGGGACAAGAGTATTTTCAAATCTTCGAAGAGCTTGGTTTGGTAGATGATTTAATACAAGGTTTTAGAATGGAGGATGTACATTGGGATGATCCATATTGCAGAGCAGCCTATTACGATTCACTGGACGATACTATTGGTTTTGGCCAAAAATACAGACACCCCTTTCCCGAGTTGGTTTTTAAAATTGGATTACAAGGTAGCATCCCACACTGGCTCCATATGTACACTCATGAAAGACTGCACAAACTTTTTTTCCAAAGACTAAGAGCGTATTTAGGTCCTGTTAGTAGGATAAGTTCAAAACTAACAGGTGGGGCGTACACTTTTTTGCGATTAAAGAACTTAGTAGCAAAGAAGTTTTTTAAAAAAGACGTTAGAAATATTCTCGAAGTCACAGAAGCCATATCCTATGGAGCGAATTATTTACACGGAACTCATCAAGACGACTCTGTTTTGGAATTAGCTGAAAAAATTGTCAACAGTGGAAATTATCCGCACCTAGACAATGCTGAAAGGTTTGAAGCCTTAATAAATCAATATTTAAAGCTTCGTGCTTTAGGCATTCATGAAGTTGATATAATGGATGGTTTCTTGAGAGAATTTGATATTAAGGGTAATTCAGATAATGTCCTGGATACTTTGCTGCAAAATAGAATGGCTGAAATAGGTCTAGAGATGATAGATGTGAATCTTCGTGTTGAGTTGCTTTTGGAGAGTAACCTTCTGCATCAACTGAGCATGCAGAAAGCTGTTCTAGCTTTTGTTGATAGCGCTTTCGATAGAATCGAATCTTAACTAGGGTTTGTGCGAGTCCTGGATGCTATAATTTTGCATAAAATTTATATCAGTTATCAATAAATATGTACGAAGATATTGGAAGAGATTTACTAGTTCTAAACTCGATTACAATCAACAGAATTTGCGACCACATGGGTGATTTCGGCAGTTTTGTATCATGCTATCGCGATATTTTTGACGAGTTAGATCGAACTAATAAGGTTGGTGATACGGTTCTTCTGAATTTTGAGACCTTTGCGATGACTCGCCCAGTCATAAATACTTTTACATACGTATTTGGAAGTGGGGTAGAGTCTTTAAAGGAACAGTTTATCAGACAATACCCAGAAGTTTTATAACACTTCAGTGTCAAGTATAGTTTGAAAATGGACTCCTTCCTCAGTTAAACCAAGTTCTACACACAAATCTCTCATCATCTCAGTAAAAGCTCTTCCACCAAACGGAGTACTATAATCTTTTGACATAGATGTCTTAGCTACTAAATATGAGTAGAAATATGAGAAAAGTTCTGGATGCGCTCTGACAACTTTTTTAAAAGCATGTATTACATGATCCGACCAACTCTCAGCAGCAGAAAAATATCCAGTTGCATCTGCAGCATTATCGTAAGTAGCAAGGGCTTTCTCGAATTCAATTTGTTCTTCTGAACCAGGTAGCTCACTCATATGTTCTAGGTAAAAATTATTACTGAATCTTAACACCAAATATTCACCAATGTCAGCAACGATTTATTCTTGCTCTTATCACACAATTCTTTTGGATCTTTTCACTCAATTCCTCTATAATGAATAAAAGTTGTACAACATAGCTCAAAATGAAAAGTTTTCTTAAGATACTATTAATAATAGTTGGTCTTCTATTGCTCGCCCTATGGTCCCCTTGGACAAAGTGGAATATAGATTTTAGACCATTGTTCGGGATACAAGATCCGGGACAAATCGCAGGCCTAGTAGTCAATTCTTTGGCTGGAAATATTGAAGTTACAATCGACAACCAAGTAGTTGGAAGTGCTACAGAAGAAGCTCCACTTATTATAGATAGCATAGACCCAGGGGAGAAATTAATAAAACTAAGAAGAATCTCTGACGTAGAAAACGCGTACTGGGCTTACTCCAAAGTAATTGATCTCGAAGTGGGCACTACGGCAGTTCTTTCATTCAATTTAGGACCAAGTGAAGATTATTCAGAAGGAAATATTATCTATTTTGAAAGAAAAGCAGAAAGTGACCTTTCATCAATTTTCTTTACTTTTGACGAGGATAATGTAAATTTGCAAGTAGAGACGCAGGTATTCAGGAGCTTGTCGAAATCGGGAGTAGTAGTACCGCTAGATACCTTAGAGCAAAAAAGTATTAAAATTATTAAAACAG
This sequence comes from uncultured Candidatus Saccharibacteria bacterium, assembly GCA_964650085.1. Taxonomy (GTDB): domain Bacteria; phylum Patescibacteriota; class Dojkabacteria; order J137; family J137; genus KLAP211. Next base: position 13,480 of record CAZYSE010000018.1, read on the forward strand.
GATTTGAAGAATTGGAATTTAAATTGTTGCCAGAAGACGAATCTGATAGAAGTAGGGTTAAAGATTTTAATATAAAAGTTGACGTCTACTTAATGAAACAGCCAGTAAAAGTACAAACTACAAATGATACCGGAACAGTATAAGATCAAAAACACAGTGAAGCATCCAACATCGGTAATAGTTGGCGGCTTGTCACGCCTAGGGATGGAAATTGCAGAATCCTTAATCGAGCAGGGCGGATACGTCATCATCGTCGATAATTTCACTACAGGAAGTCTAGATAAGTTGGGCAACTTTCCAAAGGGAACATTAATTTCGTTTGTAGACTATCAAGGAATTACTTCACTCGAAGATGATCTAAGAAGATTAGACTACTTTTTCTACTTTGCGCACGATAATTCGGAGGATTTAGATAAGGTTTCTTCTCAAGATTTTTTGAACTTTTCAAATTATTTAGACGTATCTTTAAACATAGCGGCTAAGTTCGAAGCTAAATTCTTGCTGACAACTTCAATTAGAGCACATCAACGAAACATTACAAACGAGGATTTATCACTCAACTTTAGCCCACTAAACGAGGTCAGACATTCCGTTTACACAAATTATGAACAGCAAAGATATGCAGAAAGCCTTGTCATTGAATACAATCAAAAAGTTAATTTGGATTCTAGAATAATCAGAATTGCAGACCTAATTGGAGATGGACTAGATTTTTCAAAGAGAACAGACTTTACAGACTTAATTATCCAAGCTTGTGAAGGTGATGTTTTAAGACTTAAAAACGACGGACTTGAGAGTGAATATTTATTGCATCTATTGGATGCCGCTTACGGAATTATTAAGGCTCAGTTCTCTCAGAACACCAATGGTAAAGTGTTCTCATTGTCATACGAACAACCAATAACTCACCTGTCCATTGCGTATAAAATTCAGGAAGTTGATCCTAGTCCTCGAACAATTCAATTTATCGAAGCTAAGGATTCAATGGCTTCTATAAGATTATATAAACCAGCACCTAACCTAACTCAAATCGGCTGGTTGCCTAGGGTAGATTTAGAAAAAGCAATCAAACAGTCCATTGCCATTGGAAAAATAGGCGTTTTAGAAAAGGAAACGGAGGATCACAACAGAAACAAAGGATTCGTTGAAAAACTAAGATCGTTTGTTGATATGGCAAACAAAGAAGAACCAACAATGCAGGACTTCAGTTCTGGACCGATTACCAGACTTATTGAAGAGCGAAAACGAAAAGAAGAGCTTAAAAAGCAAAAATTCGAACTTTCCAACATGTCGGTAAAAGATAGGAAAAGAAGAAAAGCCTATACTGCTCAAGAGAAAATCAGTAGAGGGATTTGGAATTTTTTTGGAAAGCTAGGTAACACGTTCAATGTATTCAAAAATAGAAATCCTATTGAAGGGACACTAATCTTAGGTTTAATAGTAGGGGGAATAGTATTGTACTTTACTCTAATTTCACCGTTGGTTGTTCTTGGAAGGAACTACATCTTTTTCAAAAGTGAGGCAACAAACTTGATTGCTTCGTTAAACTCTCCAAATTTAGATGCAGGACTGAAGAACCTTAGTGGACTCTCACAAACCATTGAAGAAACAACAATACAACTCAGCAAAATAAGTTGGTTTACAAATCTATTTGGCTTGGGTGAGCAAAGCGATGAACTTATAAAACTAACTCAAGCTTACGCTACAATTGTCGACGGAGTTACGAATATCGAGAAGTTCTACAACCCATTAAATCAATACTTGTTAAATTACAGCAACAACTTACAGCTCCGATCTTCAGAAACAAACTATCTTTCAACTTTAGATTCAGGCTTAAATTACAACGATTACTTATTAGAAGTCGCTAATAATTCGCCGTTCTTAGAAATCGGTTTAGAAAAAGTACAAAAGGGTATCGCTCAAGTATCTCTAGTAAACCCTTCCCAACTTCCTGGAGTAGTTTCAGAAGATATTTCAAATTTGAACACATCCATCATAAACCGTTTTAATGATTCGGAGGTTTTGAAACTAGCATCATTCACTCCTGAAATTTTAGGACTCGATGGTAGAAGAAACTACGCAATTCTTTTGCAAGACAATACGATACCTAAGTTTAGAGGAGGAACTTACCCAGTATTGGCCATAATTGGAGTAGAGAATGGAGCAGTAGTAAGCATAAACGTTCAATCAACAAAAGATCTGCAATTTAATTTTGCTAACTTACCAGTTGCAGATGTTCAAACTGTAGAGTTCGCATATACTCAAGCTGGGCAATTAAGTTTTGACTCTTTGGCAAATATCGTCGATGACAAGAAATTCGGAGAATACTTACAGAATGTTCTCAAAGATTCGTTGAATGTTGAGATCAATGGGTATTTAGAAGTAAATTTGAATTTTATTGAATCATTATTGGATACAACAAATATAAGCTTTGCAATTAATAACAGTCTATTTGGAGACTCTTCTTACATTTCTTCCATAAATGCTGCGCAGCCAGAAAATACTAACGCGCAAATAAAGTCACGAGTTATGGCTGAATCGTTTGCAAACATGCTTTACTACTTTGCAACTAGTCCCTACTCATACGCTAACCTTATTACAGAAGGGCTTACTCAATCAATTAAAAATGAAGATGCAAATTTTGGTTTCTTCACAAATAGCATTAATGACGCGTATTTGAATTCACTTGAGCTAGAACAAAATTCTGACGGAAGTGTAGCAATAGGATACTCATTGATCGATTCGAAAGTAGTTAATACCAATAAGTATTCAATCGTAAGCTACGCTTCAGAAGTAAACTTTTTGGCAAATGGTCGAGTAAGCTATTCGGGGAATATTAAACTCCCAATCCTTGGGGCTTCGCAGGATGTAATAGTTTGCTTGCCTACAACGATCCTAGACTCTTCAATAAATATCAACGGATTCAATCCACAGAGATTTGTAATCAATACAAGAGATGATGAAAAATGCCTTGTCTTTAGGGTTGTAAATGAGACCGAGCTGAATTTTTCTTACATAGATACCAACTCGTTTATAACCTCAACTGCAGATGGTTTGTACAGCTATACATTGAAATTTGCGAGAATTGAAGGTCTTTCCCAGACTATAGATGTGGAGCTGAGTGCTGAATCGCCTTACAGAATAAGCAAGATATCTCCAGGAGATAACACTTCCAAGGCATTCAGATTAACGACACAGCAGGATCACTTACTGGAAATAGAAATTACCTCCAATTAACCGCTTTGCAAGTACAATAATGCACTTTTCTGATATAATACAGCGTTTAGAAATAAAAGGTTCCATGTAATGAATCTTTTTTTCATTTAATCTTAAAATTTTAGCAAGTATATGGCAAAAACAAAAAAATCAACAACAACAGAAACTAATGTGCTAACAATGACTCAAGACGCGTATGACCAGTTGAAATTGGAGCTTGAGCACAGAATAAATGTACAAAGAAAAGAAATTGCTGAAGAAATTAAGTCTGCAATGGACTTGGGAGACTTGAGCGAGAACCACGCATACACTGTAGCGATGGAGAAGAAAGAAATGAATGAGAACAGAATTTTAGAATTAGAAGACATACTAGCAATCGCAAAAATTGCTTCAGGAAACAAATCAGATAACTTTGTTAATATCGGAGAGCCTGTAGAAATACAGAATGTAGAATCAAAAACAAGTAGAGTAGTAGTTCTAGTTGGAACAGAAGAATCTAAGGCAGCTAAGCCAACAGAAGGAAAGATTTCAGTAGATTCACCTATCGGAAAAGCTATATACAATGCATTAATCGGCGATGTTGTAGAAGTTACTCTTCAAGATAGAGTTGTTAAATATAAGGTTGTAAAATTTGCTAAAGCTAAATAGAAGTTCCAAGGTGTAAGACTCAAGATTCAAAAAGAAATTAGATAGATCCCGTCATGGTTAGATAAGTCCAACCGCAGCGGGATTTTTCCTATTATAGTTATTGTGAGATAATAATCATAAATCATAAATCATAAATCATAAATCATAAATCATAAATCATAAATCAT
>CAZYSE010000019.1:0-17470 GCA_964650085.1 uncultured Candidatus Saccharibacteria bacterium
CTGTTGTTGCTGCTCCGAATGCGTTAACTGTGGTAGCTCCTGCATTCACTAAGTTGAAAGTTCCTGCAGAAGTAATTAAATCACCTCCATTTACGTTTACGTCTCCTCCAAATGTTCCATTTCCAGAACAGTCTATGCTTCCTGTTGTTGTATCCATTGTACAACCAGTAGATCCGGATCCTCCTCCGAAGTTTATTGTGTTTGCAGCATCACCCATGTTTATAGTTGTTGCATTTGTTGTGAATAGATTTGCAGTTGCATTAGTTGTTGTAATATCGCCTCCGTTTACTGCTAAATCGTTATTGATAGTTACATCACCTGCATTGCTAATAGACATTTGTGTAACATTATTAGTTTCGAAGTTTAATGCAAAGTTATCGTTAGATCCGAAAGTTACTGGTCCTCCAAAAGTATTTCCTCCATTTAGAAGAACATCTGTAAGATCTACACCATTAAATAGGCCAGTACAATCAATATTTCCTGAACCGTCGATAGTACAACCAGTTGACGCTACTCCACCCGCTAAGTTTAGGGTAGTTGTAGCTCCAAATGCGTTTACAGTAGTAGCGTTAGTATTTAATAGGTTGAATGTGGCTGCTGTAGTTGTCAGATCTCCTCCATTTACGGCTAAGTCGTTGTTCAATGTAAAGTCTCCTGCTGTCGATAATGTTGCATGAGTTGTACCATTTGTTTCGAATGATAATGAGAAGTTATCATTAGTTCCTATAACTGCGTTAGCTGAAAATGAGTTTCCTCCTTGTTCAAAGAAGTCTCCAGAAGCACCTCCAACGATGTTTCCAGAACATGTTAAATCTCCCGTTACACCGTTAATAGTACAGCCAGTATCAGCGGAACCTCCCATTAAGTTCAACGTTCCAGTTGCTCCAGTTCTACCAACGTTAAATGTTGTAGCTCCAGCGGATGTAAATACGTTTACAGTAGCAGATGTAGAAGAAATATCTCCACCATTTACTGCAAGATCGTTCGTTAGAATTAAATCTCCAGAAGTACCATCAAATGTAGCTCTAACTATCGAATCAGTAACAAAGGTTAGATCGGTATCATTGCTTGTAGCAATCAAAGCTGAATCCATTTCTTGAAAAGCCAAAACTCCCAAGTACTGATTTGCAAAACCGAAAGTTGTACCTACTCCACTAACTCCATAAGATTGAAGTCTAGAAGATGCACTTGAAGTTGAATAATCAGAGCTTTGTAGTTCAATTGTTGCTTGGTCTACTTGTGCCGCGTTACCCATTACATCAATATTTGCACCACCGTCTCCTCCATAAACAAACAATCTACTATTGTTTCCAATTCCTCCAAAGTTTGTATCAGTTCCTAAAAGAACATCTCCATCATTTTCTATACGTAATGCTGTTTGGTCTGTAGTTTGGCTAAAAAGATCAAAAGACGATGATCCTGGTCCTAAAGCACCTACTCTCAACTGCCACTCTTGTGTTCCAAGTTGTGTATTTCTCAAAGCCATTAAAGGTCTTGCTCCTTCTACAGTTACTCCTTTTCTATGAATAATGAATGTTCTTGTAGTTACATTAGCTGTAAATGCAGGAGTAACAGTGAAGTTTGTTCCTGTTCCACCCACAGTAACTACTCTAGATTGAGTTGATTGTAAGTTAGGAACAATATAGTCTCCTACGTTAAGTGTTATTACCGCATCAGTTGTGAATGTTGAGTTTCCGTTAACTGCTGTCATTGTAGTTGCGCCACTTGTAGAACCTGGTCCACCAGTTACGATATGTACTTGAGACGTAGCGGTTGTAGTTGCAACTCCTAAAGTTCCATCGGCTCCTAGTCTCATCTTCTCTGCTCCATTAGTTTCGAAGGCAAGACTGAAGTTATCGTTAGTACCAAGTACTGCTAATGCTCCAAAAGAATCTCCACCATCGTGGAAACAAGTTATACATGGGGATCCTGCTAATAGGTCGAATGTCGTTGTACCATCATCGAAATAAAGGTTACTGCCATTAAACCAAAGATCTCCAGCGTTAGGAGCAACTACATCTACTGCCGCACTTGGAGTTAAATTTAGTTGTGCAGCTGTTGTTGTATTCGCTCCAATATCTAACCATGCTGCTGTAGTAGCGCCTGCTCCAATTCCAGTAAATCCTCCATTAGCTACTTGGAAAACTGTGGACGACGTATTTTGCAATCTTAATAGATCTGGCGTTCCTGCTCCGTTTTCGTTGATATTTAATAGTGGATTAGCGGTGTTAGCTGTAGTTTCAAGGTTGATAAGAGTATTAGCACTTGTAGTTGTTTGAACAGCTCCAGGTCTAAATTGTACAAAGTCTGCGGAAGTTAAATTATCTAAGTAAGAAGCAGATACTGCATATCTAGCAGAAGCTACGTCTCTAATTTCTACTCTACTAAATGTCTCTGAGAATGTTGATGTTCCTGTAGGGTCAAATTCTATTTCTATCCATAGATCTGTAGCACTGAAATCTACTCCACCATTACTTACGCAAGGATCAGCGTTGTCTGTCCAATTTCCATCTGTTCCTGTATCGCTTACTACATTACATACGCTGTTAATTTCTAGATTGAATATTCCGTTATAGTGTCCAATTTCTGAGTTTATATGATCTTCTGAGAAAAGAAGATTACCAGCTGTAGGATCATCATAGATGTTTACTCTAAAGTCACAAGTATCGTTTCCATTTCCTGCTACTACGCATGATGGTGTTCCTGCATCGATGTTTGTTCCATCTACAAGATTTACTATCTTACTTTGGAAGTTTAGGGTGTTTGATGAGGCTGAAACTGTAGAGGGTACAGAGAGAAGTATGCCTATAGAAATGGCTATACTAATTACAAGTGATCTTTTTAAAAATAGTTTTATTTTCACGCTGTGCAGGCGTTTAAAATATTAAGTCCATCATACCTATTCGGTGTAATGTCCTATTGTTTTGTACAAGTGGCTAATATGTATTCAATCATATTTAAAAATTGATGTCAACATTTTCTAAATAAAAATATATTGTTTGTCAGAATTGTTGAAAAAGAAAAGGCTGCAGATTCAATGTAAAACATTGAACCCACAGCCTTAATCGTTTTGTGATTAAACTATAGCTACTGCAGCAACTGTATCGCCGTCCTTAACTCTAATTAGAATTACTCCAGTGGTTTGTCTGTTTCGCAACGGTAAGTTATTTGTAGGAATCTTAATTCCTTGCCCCTTTGTACTTAGAATCAAAAGTTCTCTTTGAGGATGGTCTAAGATTCTAGATACAACTAATTTACCTGTTTTTGAGTTCACTTTAGCTGCAAAAATACCAGATCCACCTCTATTTTGAATCGTGAATTGTTTAAGCTCTGTCATCTTACCAAATCCATTCTCTGAAACGGTTAGCATAAATGTTTCTTCCTTTCTGACAATATCCATAGAAATTACAACGTCATCATCTTTTAGTTTAATTCCTCGAACCCCTTGTGAAGATCTTCCAGTCTCTCTTACGTCAGATTCTTTAAAGTGGATAGACTTTGCATCTCTCGAAACAAGAATCGCTGTGTCCTTACCTGTAGTAGGTTTCACCCAGATTAGCTCGTCGCCGTCTGTTAAAGAAATAGCAATTAATCCGTTGGATCTAATGTTCTCGTATTCGCTCAATGCGGTTTTCTTTACAGTTCCTTTCTTTGTAGCCATCAATAAGAATTGGTAATCTTTACCAAAATTTTCTTTCTTAGTTTCTCCTTCTTGAATCTCCTCTTCACCTAAAATACTACCGCTTGCACTTCTAGTTAGAACGCTTGTTACGAGTTCGTTATTAGAGATATTAATCAAGTTTACAACTGGTAAACCCTTTGCTGTTCGTTGATATTCTGGAATTTCGTATACTTTAAGCGAGTAAACTTTACCCAAGTTTGTAAAGAATAGAATCTCATCATGTGTGCTGCAATTGAATACGTGTCTTATGGAATCGTCTTCTTTTGTAGTTGCTCCAATCTTTCCTGTTCCTCCTCTATGCTGTACAGTGTAAGAATCTCCTTTTATTCTCTTTATGTATCCTTGAGTACTTATCATTACGAAAGCATCCTCTTTAGCAACTAGATCTTCTTCGCTAAATTCATCTACGTCTCCTTTAAATACTTTGGTTCTTCTTTCATCTCCAAATTTCTCTTTAATTTCACCCAATTCATCTTTAACTATTTTTAGAATAGCCTCAGGAGAACTCAATATCTCGATAATTTCTTTAACTCTTTTCTTGATTTCTTTGTATTCGTTTTCGATCTTTTCTCTTTCAAGAGCAGCAAGCTTTCTCAATTGCATGTCTAAGATAGCCTGCGCTTGAATCTCTGACAATTTGAATTTCTTCATTAAAGCTTCTTTAGCAATCTCTGCGTCTGCAGATTTTCTAATGGTTGCGATAACTTCATCTAAATGGTCTAAAGCAATCATCAAACCTTCTAAAATATGCTCTCTTTCTTTAGCTTTACCTAGCTCATGTTCGTTTCTTCTTATTACAATTTCTTGTCTATGAGTTACGAAGTGTTCTAAGTATTCTCGTAAAGTTAATAGCTTTGGTTCGCCATTAACTAAAGCAAGCATATTTGCATTGAATGATTTCTGAAGTTCAGTATATTTGTATAGCTGATTTTCTACTGTTTTTGGTTTAGCTTCTTTCTTTAACTCAACAACAATTCTAATTCCTTCTCTATTAGATTCATCTCTTAAGTCTGAAATACCTTCAACTTTTTTGTCTTTATAAAGCTGAGCAATCTTAGCAAGCAACATTGACTTGTTAACTTGGTAAGGTAATTGCGTAATGATAATTCTGAATTTACCTCCCTTCATCTCGTCGATTTCTGAAACAGCTCTCATCACAATTCCACCTCTACCTGTTTCGTAAACAGCTTGAATATTCTTTTGGTTGAACATGTGAGCACCTGTAGGGAAATCTGGTCCCTTAATATCCTTCATTAATTCCTCAATCGTTATATCAGATGAGAATTTATGGAATCTACCTTTAGGTAACTTTTCTATATCAGCAATTGTAATTATGTCTTTTGAATAATCAATTTTTAGCTTTTTTATCTCATCAAAACTCCAAAGATTACCATGATCAATAGTTCTTATTGTTGCATTAATAACTTCTGTTAGGTTATGTGGTGGGATTTTTGTTGCCATTCCTACCGCAATACCCTCTCCTCCGTTGATTAGAAGGTTTGGAATTCCTGTAGGTAAAATTGCTGGTTCTGTTTCGTTACCGTCGTAGTTAGGATTGTAATCAACTGTGTTTTCAACACCTTCAAGCATCTTAGCGCCTAACTTTGAAAGTCTAGCTTCAATATATCTGGCAGCCGCTGCTGGGTCTCCGTCGATAGATCCGTAGTTTCCTTGTCCTTCAACTAGTACATATCTCATGTTGAAGTCTTGAGCCATTCTCACAAGTGCATCGTTGATTGAGGCATCTCCGTGAGGGTGGTATTTACCCATAGTATCTCCAGAAATTCTAGCTACCTTTTTGTATGAAGAACCAGGCATGATACCCATCTTATACATGGAGTAAAGAATTCTTCGGTGAACAGGTTTTAGACCGTCTCTTACATCTGGAAGTGCTCTTGCAACAATAACGCTCATGGCGTAACTGATGTAGCTTTGCTTGAGCTCAGTAACAATATCTTGATTAATAATGTTTTTTGTCTCTAAATGTTCTTGAACTGGAGTTAGTAGCTCTGGTACTTCATTAGTATCTTGGTCCTCTGGGTTTTCGTTTTCCATATTTTATAGGTCTATATCTGCATAAATACTATTAGCTTCAATGAATTTTTTTCTAGGTGCAACCTCTTCACCCATCAAAACATCAAACATTTTATTCGCTTCTTCTGCATCTCCGATTGTAACTCGTTTCAAAATTCTTGTTTCTGGGTTCATTGTTGTTTCCCAAAGTTGTTCTGGATTCATTTCTCCCAAACCCTTAAATCGTTGAATATTAGGTGCTTTTGTAGACTTCCTGCTTTTTAATAACGCTTCTTTTGCTTCATCGTCTTTTACCCAAACGCTATCGTTTGCACTAAAAATAACCTTGTACAAAGGTGGCTGAGACATGTAAACATGACCGCCTTCTAGAATTGGTTTAAAGAATCGATAGAACAAAGTCAAAAGCAATGTATTAATGTGGTTTCCGTCTACGTCCGCATCGGCCATGAGCACAATTGTGTGGTATCTAAGCTTAGAAATATCTAAACTTTCTCCAATTCCAACGCCTAAAGCTCTAATTAAGTCACTAATTTCGTTGTTAGCTAAAACTTTATCTAATCTATACTTCTCTACATTCAATGGTTTTCCTCTTAGTGGGAAAATAGCTTGAATGTGTCTATCTCTACCCTGTTTTGCAGATCCACCAGCAGAGTCTCCCTCTACAATCATTAATTCTGAGTCAGCAGGATTTCTACTCGAGCAGTCTGCTAGTTTTCCAGGAAGCCCTCCTCCTTCGAATACTCCCTTTCGGATAACTGCTTCTCTAGCAGCCTTAGCTGCAGATCTAGCTTTGTTAGCTAAGATAACCTTATTTAAGACGTTTCGTCCATCTGTTGGGTTTTCTTTTAGAAAGACTTTTAACTCTTCTTCAACAACTTTTCTAACAGCCTGTGTTACTTCTGCGTTATTTAATTTTCCTTTAGTTTGACCTTCAAATTGGGGGTCTGCAAGCTTAACCGCTATCGCTGCTGTTAATCCTTCTCTTACATCATCACCCGATAGTTTAACTTCTTTATCCTTTTCTGTTCCAAACTCTTCCAGGTAAGCATTTATGCTCTTTGTAAGTGCCATTCTTAAGCCAGAAACATGAGTTCCACCATCAGGTGTGATCACATTATTAGCAAAAGCGTATTCACTAGATTGGATATCATCTGTAAATTGAAGTGCTACCTCAACTTCGATATCATCCATGATCTTTTTTGTGTGGAACACGTTCTTATGAATTGTCTTCTGATCTTTGTTTAAGTGTCTAACGTAAGATTTAAGTCCTCCCTCAAAATGAAAGGCAAAAAAATCCTCTTCTCCATTTCTTCGTTCTAAGATTTCAAATGTAATTGCTCCGTTTAAGTAAGCATTCTGTCTAACTCTTTGCATGATTGTCTTGTATGCAAAGTTAGTGGTACTAAAAATTGAAGCATCTGGCATAAATGTTACCTTTGTACCAGTTTCTTTAGTTGTTCCAATCTCTTTTACCTTAGCGTCGGGAACTCCAATTTTATAGCTTTGGAAGTAAATCTTTCCATTCTTATGTACTTCTATTTTGCACCATTCGCTTAATGCGTTTACAACAGAAAGTCCAACTCCGTGAAGCCCAGCACTAACCTTGTAAGTGTTTTTGTCGAATTTTCCTCCAGCGTGAAGAACCGTAGCGGCTAATTCAAGCGCGCTGACTTTCTCTACAGGGTGAATATCTACAGGGATTCCTCTTCCATTGTCTTCGATAGTTACAGAACCATCTTCATTTAATGCAAGTGAAATTTTTGAGGCATAACCGGCTAGAGCTTCGTCAATTCCGTTATCTAAAATCTCCCAAATTAAGTGGTGTAATCCAGCATCGTCTGTTCCTCCGATGTACATGGCTGGTCTCTTTCGAACCGCCTCTAATCCTTTAAGGACAGTGATATTGGACGCATTGTAGTCTGTGTTTTTCTTTTCCATACCTGACCATTTTAACCTAAAGATCCTATTTTTTGAACAAATTTGTTTACTTAAATCTAAACTTTTTAATTTTCTATTGTAATGTAAGCTAATCGCAAGTTTTTGAACTTTAGAAAGCGTAACATTCGCTCAATTTTTTCTAAGTTTGATAAATCTTGAGCAAATTCTAAGGAATCTAGTAGCTTTTGAAAGTGAAATCCATTCGGGTTTTCTTCTGCGCAATCTATCCAGATTTCGATTGTTGAACTATCTCTCAAACGGAATACTTCGAATTTTAAATCAGCCCATAGCTTTTTAAGTGCAGTGTGCGATCGTAGTTTATGAGCTAATTTGTCATTTTCAATAGTTAGCGAGACATCAATAGGTAGCTGTTTTTGAATTACAACTATTGAAATAAAATTTAGTAGTGCTAATAAACTTATGTAGGTTTTCCCGTTCATCCTAACTAGGTATTTCGGAGATTCATCCATAAACCTATATATTGACCGTAGAAAATCCTGATTAGGATTGAAAGGTAATTCAACAGATGCTGTTAGGGGCGGAGGGCTATTCGAATCCTCAATCATTTAGCTTCCTGAATCAATTTATGATGTAACAATACTTGAAGTATGTTGCGGTAAGATTGTAAACCCATGTTGGGATACTTCTGTTGGAACTGGCTTAAATCCATAATTACATTAGTACCCTTTACAATTACTTTTGAAAGCAACTCTTCACATGTTGACTTTTCTTCTAAATCTAAACCTTTAAGAATTGTCGCTTCTCCATGTGCAGAAATACTAGGGCTAGGTAGCTTAAATGCTACATGAAGTCTTCTGCTAAAATTTTGCGCAGGCACATATTGATCTGGTTTAACAATGTAATTCAGAGCATGGAATTCTACTCTTCTTTCTTTCTTTACTGTTCGAGCCTCTTCAATGTTAGACGGTTCCGCTTCGATTTCATTTCTGTTAACTGCTAAGTGACGTTTATAATACGCAATTAATACAGCAAATACTTCCTTAAAAGCTCTATGCCCTCTCGTCTTTTTCAGCATCTGACTGGACCAGAATAAATAGTTCTCCTCAGCATCGCACATCCTTCTTATCTTACCGATCAGGTCACCTAGAGTATGGATAGTATTAATTTTTTGAAAGTCATTTCTAATATATTCCAGAACTGCATCGTCCGAAAGTGTGAAAGCTTGTTCGATTGTAATTTCAAAGAGGGATTGAGGAAAGTTATAGACTAAATCTCTGACCTTTGAATAGTCGTTTACAAAATCACTAAGCTCTTTTGTAGTGGGATAGTTTAGTCCATCAGTTGCTTCACCTCTTGCATGTTCTGGGGCTACTGTAATCCTAGGATAAACCTGGTACTCATCTACGGGGGAAGCTCCCGGATCCTCATGAGTAAATAATTCGGATATGTCATCCTCACCTACTGTCGCAGGAATTGTGAGAGTAGCATCTTGTTCTATAACTAGGTCGCTCACATGGCTATCTTCGTGTAAAGTTTGGAGCTCTTCTACTTCGGCACTAGCCTCTGTTTTCATGTCTAATCTCGGAGACTCATCGGCAGTAGGTTCAGTAATAGCAATGTCTGGAGAGTAAATAATTCCAAGCTGTAGTAAAGCAATAATCATTCTTACGTAAGTACCTTTTTTAAAGTTGTCGTACAGTATTTTTTCTGGTGGCAGAAGCGCTTCGGACTCTTTTTCACTTATGCAATTTATTAGAGCTTCGATGGTTCTTACGTTCAGGCTTACAGTTATTCTTGTAATGCTACCAGAAGGCATAAATTGCGTGAATACATCTCTTACATTGCTTTGTAGCAATGTCTCAGGAACTTTGAGCACTTGGAATGTTGTTTTGGCAAATTTGGAATAAAGTAACTTAGCTTGTTGATTCTCACTAGCTTCGGCCACTACTTCCTGTTGGAGTCTTTGCTCTGTAATATTCTCTACGTTGGTAATCCATCCAAGAGAGGTTAACAACTTCACAATTCTAACGAAGTTAGATTTAGTAATGCTCATGCGGCGAAGATGCCAATAGCTCCTTAAGTTTCCTCTATATACTATTACTTCCATTAATTGAGATACGGTTACCTTTTGCCATTGTTCCATTTCAAATAAGGTATTCAAAATATCCTGCGCAGCAAACGGATTTATAATGTCGTTATTAGTCAGCAAATAATACGCGCTTACTTCAAGCTGGTCTTCTGGAAGTGCAATTAACCGAAATGTGATATCCCTTATATTTGTAAATTCACTTTTAAGTACTAATTCCTCAGCTAAACTTTCGTTTGGTTTTCTCCCTCTTCTCTTTTGAGCTCCCTCAGCAACTGACAAATCTTCAACAATATCAGCATCTTCTACTGTTGCCCTAGCTACTTGTGTATCATCTAACCATGTAGCTGTTAGATTCAATCTGATTAATTCCGATACAGGTTGCTCTAGCAATGCAGCGTAGATTCCTTCTGGTGGAATTTCGAAAAGTTTAATTAACCTTCTGTATAGTTGGTTAACGTGTGGTTCGCTTAACTCCGATACTAACTGCGCTAGCTTGAGTAAAAACTGTTCCCCTGAAGGGCTTTTGATTAGGTTTGACTGAGACTCGGATTTCTCGAATTCCTTGAGTAAGATCCTTCTTAATATCTTCGCTAAGTCTGCCTGTTGTCTTTCTAAGCTGTAGTGATCAGATATGAGCTCCGAAGCAACAATGAATTCTTTGCGAATTGTTTTAAATATTGCGATAAACCTAGTTCCGTAATTAGGGGTAGACTCATTTTCGTGTCGTAGAAGTAAGTAGAAGAAATTGAAAAAGTCGATCGCATAAGCAGGGTTATCGAAGTGTTCTGCAAGAGCTATTTGAGCAATATCTTTAGGTTCAACCATAACTTAATAATTTGTTACTGCCGGATGTTAACACAAAGGTATATAGCTGAGAAGTTTCCGCCAAGTATCGACAACATAATTATTTACGAGTTTCTAAATAGTGGCTAGATGGGGATTCCCAGATTGTATCACTCTCAATTAGGTACCTCTGATGAAAGAATGTCACAAGTAATGTTGATGAAATTAAAGCAGCTGCTACAAAAACTCTTACATATCTATTAAATTTATTGTTCAAAAAGTAAACATAACATAACATTAGCATTGGAACTATTGGCATCAGCACTCTACCTGCTTTAATAAAATCTACTGCAGTACCTTCAAAAAAGTTGTAGGGGTATAAAGAATATAAGAATAGGATCAACAATGAAGGTAATAACATTAATGTTTTGTACTTGTACTTAATGAAAATGGGTGTAAATAACATCAAGGGATATATTAAAATTAATAATCCTACATAATTTGGTAAATTGACCGTGAGATTTGCAATATTAAACTGATCTTCTCCGTTCATGCTGTAACCCGTAGAGAAAGCAGAGCCATATAGCAGTCGGTTTATTATCATGATTATCAAGCCGAAAGGAATTGCTCCGAGTGCTATAAAGAAGACTTTCTTAATATCTCGATACTTTATAAGATAGACAGCAAGAAACCCAGCAAAAATTACTAAGTTTGTATATCGTACAAAGGTTGCAATGCCGATAACTCCACCTGTAATCAGATTCTTTATCCTCGAGTCCTCCTGATTCTTTATGAAAATATACAGGAAGATATTAATAAACAGCAGGGAAAAGACTTCGGAGAATAAGGTTCTTGAGAAGTAAATGAACGGTGGATAAAATAGATAAAGAATGATAAAAAACTTGTTAATTTTGAGCTCCTGCTGTATCCAGTAAAAGAATACTCCGCTAAGTATAAAAGCTAAGAATACAATAACAAACGCGTATTGTTCACCAATTAATACCGTCGGAAATAGTAGAAAAGAGCTTCCTAGATTGTACTTCGACACACATAGGTTGTTTGGAGCGTAGTGAAAGCCCGGATATTCACTTATTCTATCGCAATCAACTTGCAAGCTGTTTGTTAGAAGCCTGTACGAATTAGCAAGATATTGGTTCTCGTCTATTGAAATATACTTGGTAGGATAAAACGTTAAGAACAAAACTACTAAAAATAGAATTGAAGTGAAAAGGATCCAATGTTTTTTGAATAGGCGTACCATTATTTTCTTTGAGAAATGGAACTATAATAACTTGGAGTTAGTTATTTGTGCAATTAAGTTTCGACAAAATCCTGAGTAACTTTAATCAAGCCGAAATTTTGAAGGAAATTGATGATTAGGCTTAATTTTCCAAAGCCGAGGTTAGGTCTTCGTATTAAATGGTGAATTGTAAGTTGACGATTAAGTGATAATTCTATCAGCTCATCAACACTTGAGGAAAAGCTTTTCATGGCAGCGACGAGTTTTCTATCCACAGCTGCATCGATTTCTCCTGGTTTCAACCCTAGTAACTTTAGATCATCTTTATATAAATCTAAGATAGACAACCCTGCATACCTTTTTGCTAACTTTAAATCTATCTCAAACTTATACGCTTTTGCTGCAGATTCAGAGAGCGTTGAGAAGTCTATAAAGCTATCAGTTGAAACTGTGTGGGTAGGCTGTGTCTTTTCTATGGTTGGTAAATCTTCAGGCGCAATTGTTGAGGTTGTTTTAGTAAAATCTGCAGATAATATCTTTCTATATTGGGCCTTCATTTCTTTAATAACTTGAACTGCTTCATTTCTAGGAAGCTGGGCAAGTACAGAAGCAAGTTTGCTAGCTAACTTTTTGACATCTGGGGTGCTTAAAACAAAAAGAACTGAGAATATGTCCTTGTCGATAACTCTATTTTCTACTAATCTATCTAAACCTTTAAGAATAACTAAGGTTTTTCCTTTAGTTCTCTCCGGAATTAACTGGAGCAGAGTCTCAATTGTAAAAGCAAGCTCTACTTGAAGTCTTAGAGTTTCTTGCTCTGGCAGTATGAAAATATCCCCTGAATAATCATTGGGGTTCGATCGATTTTCTATTGGATAGTTT
Organism: uncultured Candidatus Saccharibacteria bacterium; assembly: GCA_964650085.1. GTDB lineage: Bacteria > Patescibacteriota > Dojkabacteria > J137 > J137 > KLAP211. The sequence continues at coordinate 12,610 of CAZYSE010000019.1, forward strand.
AATGGCATTACCATACTAGAATTATACCATGAAACCCCTTAAAAACCCGCCAGTGGCGGGTTATCAGCTTTGATATGGAGTAAACTCCGTTTGTCTTACTCTTCTCTCTTTTTTCTTTTATTATTCTCCATGACCTCTTCAATTCTATGTTTAATTCCCATCTCTAGCTCTCCTATTACAGGAATACTGTAGACTACGATCGCTGTTATTAAGGTAGCCATAATGCTAACTAAAACTCCTTTATTTGCCTCGTTAATAGATTCTGCTGGGATATAAGCCACGTTTCTACCGTTTTGTTCTACTACATAATAATTAGCAGTGTTGCCATTTCTTCCTTCGGTATAAAACTGAACATTTTGCTCAATAAAAGCGAACGAAGTGCAAACAAAGATTGCTACAACAACAACTAGGGTCTCGATAACAAGAACAAACTCGTTGTCCTCCATCTCTTCTCTTTTACTTCTCCATTTAGCTAACCTGTCTACATTTGTCTTTAAAGTCAAAATGATTGATCGGTAAATTAAGATGAATAAGATCGCGTACATAGTCATTCTGAAAATAATCTTTACGACTTCATCTGTGACCGCGTCTCCACCCGCTTGAAGATTAGGAACTGTTGCAAGCCAATAAACAAGGAATGCAAAAAGAGCTGTACTTCCCCAAGTGTATAGTATAAATGCTAGTTTTTTCATTTTATGTATTTAAGAAATATCTCTTAGTAAAATATTGATCCTGTTTAATCCTGCTTTTATACTTGCTGACCTCTTAATTCCCTTCATTACCTTAATAATTTCCTCCATCTTAGCTAAACCTATTCTTCTATTTACGGATTCTCTAAGTAGATTCTCTAGAAACATTACTGAATCAGGTCTAGAGTTAGCTAATTTATCTATTAGTTCTATTCTATCAGCAAAATTTAGAGAATAAAAGGACTCAAAGTGCTTTTTTTCTTCCTGATTTTGGGAAGAAATGATCAGAACTCTAGAAAGTATCGTAGCTAGGAATGCCTCGGGATTTGAAGTCAGTAGGACTATAACAAGGTTATCATAAGGCTCTTCTAGTGTTTTTAACATAAAGTTTTGTGCGTCTACGGTCATTTTCTCAGAGGATTTGATGAGAAGAAGTTTAATCCCTTCTGTTCTTAGAGAAATTTCTGACATTATCTCTCTCAAGTCTTCGATTCCAATAGAATTTACCTCTCCTGCAAGTGGATCTATCAAGATTTCTTTATCGATTTCTGATATTGTGTAGTTTAGTTTCGATCTTAAGTCAGAAACTATGGATTCCTGTGAAATATCGGAACTATCTGTTTGTATAATGACTGCTTGGAAATACATAAATATAGCTAAATGTACTATAATATCTAAAGTAAACAAAATGTTTAGATGAATCAGACGCCAACCAACAAAAATATAAGAGGTTTAAGCTCTTTGCTTGACGCCTTGTTGGTAAAAAACCGAATCAATCAAGATGATTATAACCTTATCAAGCTTGAATCTGTAAACAAATCAGTTTCTTCAGACCAGATACTAAAAGACAAGGCTATTGTTACATCAGATGAGATCGCAAAGCTCTACTCAGAGATGAAGGGTATTGGGTTTATCGATCTTTCGTCAATTGCTATTAATATTGAAACATTACACAAACTCGAAAAAGACGCAGCTAAAAATTCTATGGCAATTGTCTTCGAGGAATTGCCTACTAGATTCAAGGTGGCTATGCGTGATCCCTTAGACTTGCAGAGAATTAAGTATCTAGAGGCAATTCTTGGTAAAAAAATCGAAGTTTACTACGCATCTGAAGATGACATCAACTCCATAATAGAATCTAAATACGGTGCACAAATTACTAAAGATGTAGATGAAGCGTTAGAACAAGTAAGTGGCGATAAGCTACTTGATATTAATGCGTTACAAGAAAACGAGATTACGAGTGATCCACAAAATGCCCCAATTATAAGGATTGTAAACATGATTTTAGACTATGGAATAAAAAACAAAGCATCAGATGTACACATCGAATCCAGAGAAGCAAAAGTAACAGTAAGGTTTAGAATAAGAGGTATTTTAAGTGAAAAGCTTACAATTCCTAAAAAGCTATTGCCTGCTGTGGTTTCTAGAATCAAAATTCTTTCAAATTTAAAAATAGATGAACACAGAGTTCCACAAGACGGTAGATTCCAAGTCAAATTAGGAGATCTTATAGTTGATATTAGAGTTTCAATAATGCCTAATATCTATGGAGAGAAAATCGTTATGAGACTTCTTTCTAAAACAGAAAGCGTTTTGAAGCTAGAAGAACTAGGTATGAGAGGAACCAACTACTCCAGAATGAAAGAAGCACTCAAAAAAACACAAGGAATTATTATCGTAAGTGGACCTACAGGTAGTGGAAAAACTCAAACGTTGGCAAGTTCTCTAAAAATTCTGAACACACCAGAAGTTAATATTATGACTTTAGAAGATCCTGTAGAAATTAGAATCGAGGGAGTTACTCAAGTACAAGTAAATCCAGAAGTTGGGTTAACTTTTGCCTCTGGTTTAAGATCATTCCTTAGACAAGACCCAGACATTATCATGGTTGGAGAAGTTCGAGACTCCGAAACAGCTGGCCTAGCAGTTCAATCTGCATTAGTTGGACGTTTGGTGTTAACCACTTTGCATACTAATAGTGCTGCAGGTTCATTTATAAGACTTTTGGATATGGGCATCGAGCCTTTCCTTCTCTCCTCTACAGTAGACCTTATTGTTGGGCAGAGACTTGTTAGAGTATTGTGTGATAACTGCAAAGAAACAGCAGAAGCTACACCAGAAGAAATGCAGGAACTGCATAACGAACTCGACATTTTAAATTCATTCGACATCTTCAATCCAGATCAAACTATAAAAGCGCACTTTGATAGAAGTTCATCTAAAGTAACTTTATACAAGCCACATGGCTGTCCAAAGTGTAACGATACAGGATATATGAGCCGAACAGGTATTTTCGAAGCATTAAAAATGAGCGAAAGTATTGCTAGGGCAGTTGTTCAGAAAAAGACTATTAAGGAAATTCAAGATCTTGCAATTTCGGAGGGAATGATTACAATGGTTCAAGATGGGTATATTAAAGCATTAGAAGGAATTACTACTTTAGAAGAAGTTATAAGAGTTAAGAATGAATAATCCTACACCCGATAATCAAAATATTAAAGAATACTCTGCTCCACTAACAGCTGCAGAGCCTCAGCAAAAAGCTTTAACTTTAGAAGACATTTTGCTTTTGGCTATACAAACACAAGCATCGGACGTACACATTACTTCAAACTATAAACCAATATTAAGAATAAACGGAAGTTTACAGTCTCTCAAATATAGAGAAATGTATCCAGAAGAAGTTTTTAACTTTTGCAAACAGATTCTATCTAACAAAAAAGATATAGATTTCGACAACTTCTTTCAGATAGATACAACGTATGTAGTAAATGGAAGAAGATTTAGAATAAATGTCTTCAAACAGTCAGGAAATTATTCCATAGCAGCCAGAGTAATCTCAGAGCAAATCCCGCAACTTGAAGTTTTAGGTTTGCCACCAATCGTTAAGGAATTCGCTAAGTTTCCAAATGGACTTGTGCTTTTTACAGGACCAACAGGAAGTGGAAAGTCCACTACTATCGCATCTTTAATCAACTTAATAAACATAACAGAAGCAAAGCACGTTATCACTTTGGAAGATCCTATCGAATATATTTTCCCGAAGGGACAGTCTCTAATTGAACAAAGGGAATATTTAAGCGACTTCGATTCCTGGGATAACGGACTGAAAGCGATTTTAAGACAGGATCCAAATATTGTTTTATTAGGAGAAATGAGAGACTCAGAAACTATTGAATCTGCTATTAGAATTGCAGAAACAGGTCACTTAGTATTTGCTACTCTGCACACTAACAGTGCTGCGCAAAGTATAGATAGAATTGTGGACATTTTCCCAGGTGACAAGCAAGATCAGATTAAAGTTCAATTAGCTTCTGTATTACAGGCCATAGTTTCTCAGAAACTGGTTCAGACTATTCAAGGTAGTCGAAAGCTTGCTACAGAAATACTAATAGCCAACTCAGCAGTTAGAAATACAATTAGAGAAAGCAAAGGGTATCAATTAGATAACGTTATTCAAACAAGCAACGATTTAGGTATGCAGAGCTTAGAGAAATCTCTTGCAAACCTAGTAAAGCAAGGTCATGTAACTATTGATGCAGCAAAGAGTAATGCAAACAGACCCGCGGATATCGATTCATTATTAAGTAGAGTTTAATGGCAGAATATAGGTACTTAGCACTCACAAGTGCAGGACAATCGGTTGAGGGTGTTAAAGCTGGAGATTCTGAGCAAGAAATCATTGAGTTTCTAAGATCTACTGGATTAAATCCTGTATTGGTTGAAGAAAAACTTTCGTTTAATTTCACTAAAGCGCTAAATGTAGAAATTGGAGGTATTTCTTTAAATGAGAAGGTTATCTTCACAAAGCAGCTTTCGACAATGATCGGAGCAGGGATTCCGATTGTACAGTCTCTGGATATTCTAGTTCAACAAACAGAAAAGGAATCTATCAAAGAAAAGTTTCAAAGAGTTTACAAATTTGTAGAAGCTGGAATGAGTCTTTCTGAATCATTTAGAAAAGAAGGAGGGCTACTAAACGAAATTCAGATTAACCTAATGTCTGCAGGTGAAAAAAGTGGAAATCTTACAGAAATGATGCAAAAAATCTCTGAAGATTTAGAAAAATCAAAGAAGCTAAGAGGAAAAATTACGGGCGCATTGATCTACCCAGCAATAATCTTTGTAGTTATGGCTGGAGTAATGTTCGTTATGATTACTTTCATGGT